>NZ_JBSGZP010000125.1:0-13912 GCF_053611065.1 Streptomyces sp. NPDC054840 | reverse complement strand
GCGCCGTTGTGATGTCCGCGTCCAGTGCCCGAACCGGACAAGATGAAGAATCAACGGCTTACGCGCGCCCCATGGCCCGGTCCAGGGTGATCTCCATGACGACCCGGTCGGGATTGGGCGACGGCGTGCGCCCGTAGCGCTCCGCGTAGCGCGCCACCGCGTCGGCGACCGACGCCTCGTCCGCGCGGATCACCGCGCGGCCCTCCAGCGTGGCCCAGCGGCGGCCTTCCATCTGGCAGAGCGCGACCCGCGCGCCGAGCGGCGTGCCGTCCGGCGTGGCGGCCGGCCCGTGCTCCTGTGCCTCCTGCGCCGCCCGGGCTTCCTGCGCCGCCAGGATGTTGCGCACCTTCTTGCTGTGCCGGTTGCTGATCACCCGGGCCAGGCCGGCCTCCGGGTCGTACGTCGCCCCGACCGGCACCACGTGGGGCGTGCCGTCGGGGCGCGGGGTGGTCAGGGTGCAGACGTGCCGCTCCCGCCAGAAGGCGAGGTACTCGGGCGTCGGGTTGAGTACGTCATGGGGCATGGCCCGAAGGGTACGGGGGAAGGGTGCCCGCACGTGTCTTGAGTGGAATAGACTCAACTTTACATACGCTGATTCTGTCAGTGTTGTGGTCGGAGCTACCCCTTAGGAGAGGAGAAGGCACAGTGGACGCCGAGCTGACCAACAAGAGCCGGGACGCGCTGAACGCGGCCACCAGCAGGGCCGTCAAGGACGGCCACGCGGATCTGACTCCCGCGCACCTCCTGCTGGCCCTGCTCGCCGGCGAGGACAACGAGAACGTCATCGACCTGCTGGTCGCCACCGACGCCGACCAGGCCGCCGTGCGGGCCGGTGCCGAGCGGCTGCTCGCCGCCCTGCCCAGCGTCACCGGCTCCACGGTCGCGCCCCCGCAGCCCACCCGCGACCTGCTCGCCGTACTGGCCGAGGCGGACGCGCAGGCCGGCAAGCTCGGCGACGACTACCTCTCCACCGAACACCTCCTCATCGCCGTCGCCGCCAAGGGCGGCACGGCCGGCGAGGTCCTTTCCGCCCAGGGCGCGACAGCGAAGAAGCTGCTCGACGCCTTCGAGAACGCACGAGGAGGACGGCGGGTGACCACCCCCGATCCCGAGGGCCAGTACAAGGCCCTGGAGAAGTTCGGCACCGACTTCACGGCAGCCGCGCGTGAGGGCAAGCTGGACCCGGTCATCGGCCGTGACCAGGAGATCCGGCGCGTCGTGCAGGTGCTCTCGCGCCGTACGAAGAACAACCCCGTGCTCATCGGCGAGCCCGGCGTCGGCAAGACCGCCGTCGTCGAGGGCCTGGCCCAGCGCATCGTCAAGGGCGACGTCCCCGAGTCCCTGAAGAACAAGCGCCTCGTCGCCCTGGACCTCGGCGCCATGGTCGCCGGCGCCAAGTACCGGGGCGAGTTCGAGGAACGGCTCAAGACCGTACTCGCGGAGATCAAGTCCAGCGAGGGCCAGATCATCACCTTCATCGACGAGCTGCACACGGTCGTCGGCGCGGGCGCCGGCGGCGACTCCGCCATGGACGCGGGCAACATGCTCAAGCCCATGCTGGCCCGCGGCGAGCTGCGGATGGTCGGCGCGACCACCCTCGACGAGTACCGCGAGCGGATCGAGAAGGACCCGGCGCTGGAGCGGCGCTTCCAGCAGGTGCTGGTCGCCGAGCCGTCCGTCGAGGACACGATCGCGATCCTGCGCGGGCTCAAGGGCCGCTACGAGGCCCACCACAAGGTCGTCATCAACGACAGTGCGCTGGTGGCCGCCGCGACCCTCTCCGACCGGTACATCACCTCCCGCTTCCTCCCCGACAAGGCCATCGACCTCGTCGACGAGGCCGCGTCCCGGCTGCGCATGGAGATCGACTCCTCCCCGCTGGAGATCGACGAGCTCCAGCGCTCCGTCGACCGCCTGCGGATGGAGGAGCTGGCCCTGAAGAACGAGTCCGACCCGGCCTCCGTCGAGCGCCTGGAGAAGATCCGCAAGGACCTCGCGGACCGGGAGGAGGAGCTGCGCGGACTGACCGCCCGCTGGGAGAAGGAGAAGCAGTCCCTCAACCGCGTCGGTGAGCTGAAGGAGCGCCTGGACGACCTGCGCGGCCAGGCCGAGCGCGCCCAGCGCGACGGCGACTTCGACACCGCGTCCAAGCTGCTCTACGGGGAGATCCCGACCCTGGAGCGTGAGCTGGCGGAGGCCACGGAGGAGGAGGCCGAGGCGTCCAAGACCGGGCACTCCAAGGACTCGATGGTCAAGGACGAGGTCGGCCCCGACGACATCGCCGACGTGGTGGGCGCCTGGACCGGCATCCCGGCCGGCCGGCTGCTGGAGGGCGAGACCCAGAAGCTGCTCCGCATGGAGGACGAGCTGGGCCGCCGCCTGATCGGCCAGGGCGAGGCCGTACGGGCCGTCTCGGACGCCGTGCGCCGCACCCGGGCCGGCATCGCCGACCCGGACCGTCCGACCGGCTCCTTCCTCTTCCTCGGCCCGACGGGCGTGGGTAAGACGGAGCTGGCCAAGGCGCTCGCCGACTTCCTCTTCGACGACGAGCGGGCCATGGTCCGCATCGACATGTCGGAGTACGGCGAGAAGCACAGCGTGGCCCGTCTCGTCGGCGCCCCGCCCGGCTACGTCGGCTACGAGGAGGGCGGTCAGCTCACCGAGGCCGTACGCCGCCGCCCGTACAGCGTGGTGCTCCTGGACGAGGTGGAGAAGGCCCACCCCGAGGTCTTCGACATCCTGCTCCAGGTCCTGGACGACGGCCGGCTCACCGACGGCCAGGGCCGGACGGTCGACTTCCGCAACACCATCCTGATCCTGACCTCGAACCTGGGCAGCCAGTTCCTGGTGGATCCGCTGACCCCGCCGGAGCAGAAGAAGCAGCAGGTCCTGGACCTGGTGCGGGTTTCCTTCAAGCCGGAGTTCCTCAACCGCCTGGACGACCTGGTGGTCTTCTCCGCGCTGACCCCGGACGAGCTCGCGCACATCGCCGAGCTCCAGATCGGGCGCCTGGCCCGGCGCCTGGCCGACCGCCGGCTGACCCTGGACGTCACGCCCGAGGCCCTGGCCTGGCTGGCCGAGAAGGGCAACGACCCGGCGTACGGCGCCCGGCCGCTGCGCCGCCTGATCCAGACGGCGATCGGCGACCGCCTGGCGAAGGAGATCCTCTCCGGCGAGGTCCGGGACGGCGACACCGTACGGGTCGACGTGGCGGGGGAGGACCTGCTGGTCGGCAAGGCGCTCTGAGCGGCCGGGCCGGCGGACCGGCCCGATCCGGCTCGGTCCGCCTCAGCTGCCACAGGCCGCTCTGCCGCCCGCCTCAGGCCGCGTCGAAGCGGACCTTCGCGGTCGTCCCGACCTCGGGAGTGATCCGCAGCCGCAGTCCGGCCGCCCGGCCGGGCTGCGGCGCGTCGTGGACGAGGCTGAAACAGCCCTCGCTCTCCGGGTCGTAGTTCTCCGGATGGGGCCCCGGGCAGGCGACCTGTTCCGGCGCCTTCGGGAAGGACGCGACCCACGCCTGGACATCGGGGTGCTCCATGCGGAACGTGCCGAGGACCGTCGCGCGGCCGTCCGCCGCCGGAGTCCGGTCACACCTGCCGTCCCGGAAGCCCTTCGGCGGGGCCATCCGGGCGAATGTCATGACCTCCGCGCAGTCGGCCGTCCCCCGGGGGCCGCCGTCGCCCGAATCCTCCGTGGCCGGCCACAGCAACGCGGCGCACACAGCGACCCCGACGGCCACCGACGCCCCCAGCCCCAGCACCGGCCCCAGCACCGGCCCCAGCCCCAGCACCGGCTTCGACGCACCGCGCATGGTCACACGCCCCCCTTACTCGGTTCTTACTCGTTCTGCCCGGAGCGGATCGTACGTGCGGGGCTGGACACAAGGTGGGCGCGATGGGGGAGGATGCAAGTATCCGCACGAAGGGAAATCACGGTGAGCATCGACCCGGCCTCGATTCCGAACTTCGGAGGGCAGCAGCCCGATCCGCAGGCCACAGGACCGGCGGGCCCCGTCGTCCCCGACCAGGATCTGGTCAAGCAGCTGCTGGAACAGATGGAGCTCAAGTACGTCGTCGACGACGAGGGTGACCTCGCGGCGCCGTGGGAGGAGTTCCGTACGTACTTCATGTTCCGCGGCGAGGACGAGCAGCAGGTCTTCTCGGTGCGGACCTTCTACGACCGTCCGCACAAGATCGACGAGAAGCCGCAGCTTCTTGAGTCGATCGACGACTGGAACCGCCGCACCCTGTGGCCGAAGGTCTACAGCCACACCCACGACGACGGCTCGGTCCGCCTGATCGGTGAGGCGCAGATGCTGATCGGCACCGGCGTCAACCTGGAGCACTTCGTGTCCTCCACGGTCAGCTGGGTCCGCGCGTCCATCGAGTTCGACAAGTGGCTCGTCGAGCAGCTCGGCCTGGAGCAGGACATCGACTCCACCGACGGCGACGACGACGGCAGCAACGGCGACAGCAACAGCTAGCCGTTACAGCGGTACACGGGCGATCAGCAGCAGATACAGCCCGTAGCCGTAACCGAGCCCGGCCACCACCACGGTCACCATGACCGCGGTGCGGGGCCGGGCTCTCGCCATGACGGCGGCCATCGGCAGGAGCAGCGGGAAGGCCGGAAGCAGGAAGCGCGGCTTGGATTCGAAGAAGCCGGCCCCGCCGAAGCCGATCACCAGCAGGGTCGCGGTGTACACGAGCAGCGGCAGCGGGGTGCGGTCCAGTAGCAGAAGCACCGCCAGCAGCCCGGCCACGGCCAGCAGGACCACCGTCACGGTGGTGGCGAGCGGCACCTGCCCGCCGGTCAGCACCCGCTCGGCGGAGCGCAGCGCCCCGAGACCGAAATCGAAGCGGGAGCCCCAGCCGCGCTGCACGGCGAAGTAGCCGCCGAAGGGGTCGCCCACCTTCACGCCGACGGCCAGGACGTACGCCGTCCAGCCTGCCGGCGCCACCAGCCCCGCCAGCCACACCGCGGGTGCCCGGGATCTTCGTACGACGAGGGCGTGAAGGGCCATGGCCGAGACGGCGGCCGCGACGGCCGACCCGGTGGGCCGGGTCAGCCCGGCCAGTACGGCGAGGCCGGCGGCCCACAGCCAGCGGTCTCGCATCAGGGCGTACAGCGCCCAGGCGGCGAAGGCGGCCAGCAGCGCCTCGGTGTAGGCGAGGGTGAGCACCACCGCGTGCGGCAGCGCCGCCCACAGCCCCACGAGCAGCAGCCCGGCGCGCGGGCCGATCACCCGTTCCCCGACCTTGTAGATCCCGATCGCGGCCACGGCGGCGGAGACCCAGGCGACGAGGAGCGCGGCCGGGACCGTCCCGCCGGGCAGTATCCCGGAGACGAGCCGTATCAGGGTGGGGTAGAGCGGGAAGAAGGCGTAGTCGCTCTGTACGGGCCCCGTCCCCGTGGCGGCCTCGGGCCACATCAGGGTCCGCCCGTAGCCGTGGGCGGCGATCCGCAGGTACCAGTCCGAGTCCCAGGACCTGCCGAGGACCTTCAGCGGATCCCGCCCGGCCCACCAGGCCCCGAGGCCGAGCACCAGCACGCCGCCCCCGCGCACGGCGGCGAACACCCCGAGCGCGATCACCGTGGTCGGCGCGGCCGACCGCACGGCCCGGACCGCGCGCATCTCCAGCCGCGACGCGGACACGGCGGCTCTGCCCGTTGCCATGAATCCCCGACTTTCCAGCTCGCGGTGGGTCCGCTCACCCGGCGGTGAGGGCTTCGGGCACTTGCACGACGCACAGCTTCACACCGGCCCCACAACCCCGCAAGGACGCGGGATGTCCGCCCGCGGAACGGGCCCGGCCGAACCGATGCCCGGCCTCGTGTCCTCCCGTCACCCGTCCACCCGGCTCGTTCCCCGGCGAGCCGGCCGACCGAGGCGGTCCACCGCTTCCTGCAATACAGCCGTTCGCTTGCAGAAGGCCCAGCGGACCTGGGTGGCGCCCGCGCTCCTGTCGTCGTAGAAGACCTGGTTCGGGATGGCGACCACGCCGCAGCGTTCCGGGAGGGCGCGGCAGAAGGCGAGGCCGTCCTTCTCGCCGAGGGGGGTGATGTCGGTGGTGATGAAGTACGTGCCTTGCGGGCGGAAGACCTCGAAGCCGGCCGCCGCGAGGCCGTCGGCGAGGATGTCGCGCTTTGCGGCCAGGTCGGCGCGGAGGGTGTCGTAGTAGCTGTCGGGCAGGGCGAGGGCCTCGGCGATCGCGTACTGGAAGGGGCCCGAGGAGACGTAGGTGAGGAACTGCTTCACCGAGCGGACCGCCGTGACCAGCTCCGGGGGCGCGGTGATCCAGCCGACCTTCCAGCCCGTGAACGAATAGGTCTTCCCGGCCGAGGAGATGGTGACCGTGCGCTCGCGCATGCCCTTGTAGCCCGCCAGGGGGGTGTGGGCGCCTTCGAAGACCAGGTGTTCGTACACCTCGTCCGTGACCACCAGCAGGTCGCGCTCGACCGCCAGCTCGGCGATCGCCGTCAGCTCGGCCGGGGTCAGGACGGTGCCCGTCGGGTTGTGCGGGGTGTTCAGGAGCAGCAGGCGGGTGCGCGGGGTGACGGCGGCGCGCAGCTCGTCCAGGTCGAGGGCGAAGGCCCCGGCGTGCGGCCGCAGAGTGACGGGCACGCGTACCGCGCCGGCCATGGCGATGCAGGCGGCGTACGAGTCGTAGTACGGCTCCAGGGCGATGACCTCGTCGCCCGGCTCCAGGAGGGCGAGGAGGGCGGCGGCGATGGCCTCCGTGGCGCCGGCCGTGACGAGGACCTCCGTGTCGGGGTCGTAGCCCAGACCGTAGAAGCGCTGCTGGTGCGCGGCGATCGCGGTACGCAGCTCCGGGACGCCCGGACCCGGCGGGTACTGGTTGCCGAGTCCCGTGAGGACCGCGCGAGAGGCCGCCTCGGCGATCTGTGCCGGGCCGTCGGTGTCGGGGAAACCCTGGCCGAGGTTGATCGAACCAGTGCGCGTGGCCAGCGCCGACATCTCCGCGAAGATCGTCGTGCCGAAGGCCGCCAGGCGGCGGTTCAGGAAGGGGCGGTCGCTGCTCACGGGGGTGCTCATGGTCGTCATCCTCGGGGCAACCTCTGGACTTCCTCAAGTGTGCTTTGGGCCGTGCGGGCCGGGGGCATTCCCCCTTCACGCGGGACGCGGGGATCCCGCTCCCCCGGGAAGACCGGGGTTGTGAGAGAGGTGGCGGACATGGGGTTCGTCTTCGTTGTGATCCTGCTCTTCTTCGCGGCGTACTTCGTTACCAAGCTGGTCCGGTCGTCCTCGGGGCGCAGCTCGTCCCGTCGCGGAGGCCGCCGCCACGGCAGCTGGTGGTCGGGTGGCGGCGGCGGTGACTCGGGGGGCGGCTGCGGGTCCTCCTCCTCGTGCGGGGGATCGTCCTCCTCGTGCGGTGGCGGCGGCGGGTGCGGTGGCGGGTCCAGCTGACACCGGGCACCGGCACCGGTCACCGGGCACCGTGAGGCCTCGGCCCGGCACTAGCCCGGCACCCGAGCGGCACTCGCCCGGTACCTGCCCGGCATCGCGTGGACGAGGGCGTTCGACGGTCCGATTGCCGTCGGGCGCCCTCTCGTTCACCGATGCATGACGACGCGCGGGACGCAACCTGTTGAACACGTGAACTGCGGAGCCCCCGGGGGGATGTAAACCCCGTCAAGTTGGGTAAAAGCGCTGTGAGTGCCGTGCCTTTCATGATTCCCTCGGTTGAGTAGACCAGTCCTCGGACCTCCCTGGACTTCCTGTGGACCCGTGCCGGTTTCCCCCCACCCGTGCTTGCTACCGCTGGCGGGCCCCGGCCCATCTCCCTCGCGCGTTTGCGGAGCCGACTCATGCTCACGACCCTCCAGACCTCATACACCGACACGCGTGCCGCCGATCTCGCCTGGGCCCTGGGTCGGGACCGGTTGCCCGCCCTGGCCGTACTGAACCTCGAACTTTCGGGCGCGAAGGTGGAGTTGCGCCTGCTCGGAGCGTCCCACCAGGTGCTTCTGGAGGAGAGGGAGGTGCTTTGCTCGGAGACCGTCGCCTGTATGCCCGGCAGCAGTACGCCGCTGCCGCTCGGCGTGGCCAAGCGGGTGGGCGACTGGGAGTACGAGTTCGCCGCGCGGGTCGAGACGCTCTCCCGCGGCTCCTTCGCCGGGCGGGCCCAGGAGTTGCTCGCACTGGTGGCGGACCACCCGAACGGACTAGCGGGGACCTTCCCCGGAAGTCCGCACGCCTTCACCGCCATGCTCGCGCAGCGCTACGAGGGCCAGGTGCGCTGGCGGACCTGGCACGCGTACCCGCAGGAGGGCCAGCTGGTGGCCACCCGGACGCGGGTGGGCGTACGGATCGGGGCGCCCGCGGCGGCGGCCCGGGAATCGCCCGCGCTGCTGTAGTGGGCGCGGGGGCGCGATTATCCCGCCACGGTTACGCCAACTGGCGGGATGAGTACGCCACTTGCACCCATGTGGGTGACCGGATGCGGGTGGGCGGTGACGTACGGTTCGCTTCATGATCGACCGTTCCGTCCCGCGCCGGGTACTCCCGGCCCCGGAGCCGCGGGGCGCCGCGACCGTCCCGGCCGCCCTGCCCGTACGGCCCCGGACCGGCCGACTCCTCGTCCTGGCCACCGTGTTCATCTGCGCCGCCTGCGGGCTCGTGTACGAGCTGGAGCTGCTCGCCCTCGGCACCTACCTGATCGGCGACTCGGTCACCCAGGCATCGGTCGTGCTGTCCGTCATGGTCTTCGCCATGGGCGTCGGCTCCCTGCTCGCCAAGCGCTTCCGCCACCGGCCCGCCTTCGGCTTCGGAGCCATCGAGGCCGCGCTCGCCCTCCTCGGCGGCCTTTCGGCCATGGCGTTGTACGCGAGCTTCGCCTGGCTGGGGGAATCCCGCCCCGCGCTCGTCGCCTTCGCCTTCGCCATCGGGGTGCTCATCGGCGCGGAGATCCCGCTGCTGATGGTCCTCATCCAGCGCATCCGCAGACAGGACGCGGGCGGGGCGGTCGCCGACCTCTTCGCCGCCGACTACGTGGGCGCCCTCGTCGGCGGCCTCGCCTTCCCCTTCCTGCTGCTCCCGCTGCTCGGCCAGCTCACGGGCGCCATGGTCACCGGCACCGTCAACGTGATCGTCGGCGGCGGGCTGGTCCTGTGGCTGTTCCGCCGGGACCTGAGCAGACGCTGCCGCTGGCTGCTGATCGGCGCGAACGTGACCGTACTGGCCGTGCTCGCCTCCGCGACCGTCCTCGCCGACGACTTCGAGCGGACCGCCCGGCGCGCCGTCTACGGCGGGGAGGTGCGGGTCGCCGTCCAGACCGGGGTGCAGGAGCTGGTGCTCACCGGCCCGCGGACCGGCTCCCCGCGCTCCCTCGACCTCTACCTGGACGGGCGGCTGCGGGTCAGCGGCTACGACGAGTACCGCTACCACGAGGCCCTGGTGCACCCCGCGATGACCGGCCCGCACACCCGTGTCCTCGTCCTCGGCGGCGGCGACGGGCTCGCCGCCCGCGAGGTGCTCCGCTACCGTGACGTCTCCTCCGTCACCGTCGTCGAACTCGACCCCGGCGTGGTCCGTCTCGCCCGCACCGATCCGATGCTCTCCGCGCTCAACGCCGGGGTGTACGAGGACCCGCGGCTGGCCGTCGTCACGCAGGACGCCTTCGGCTGGCTGCGGGGGCCGGCCGCCGGCGACCGCTTCGACGTCATCGTCTCCGACCTCCCCGACCCGGGCATCACCCCCAGCACGAAGCTGTACTCGCAGGAGTTCTACGGGCTGGCCGCGCGGGCCCTGCGCCCCGGGGGCCGCATCGCCGTGCACGCCGGACCGCTGGCGACGCGCCCGCGTGCGTACTGGACCGTCGACTCCACCCTCCGCGCGGTCGGCCTGCGCACCGCCCCCTACAGCGCGGGCGGCCGCCTCACGGGCTCCGCCGCCGGACCCGACCGCACCCCCCACGGCGTGACCGAGGCACCGCCGCAGGACTGGGGCTTCCTCCTGGCCGCCCGGGACCAGGAGCCGCCCCTGCGCGTGGACCGCGACACGCCCGCGCTGCGCTCGCTCTCGACCCGCTCCCTGCAGGACGCGGCACGCGACGCGGAACGGACCCGGGTGCCCGGGCTTCCCCCGTCGACCCTGCCGCACCCGCGGTATTCGTGACCCGGTGAGGTCTCGTCGGTAGGCTCGACCACATGGAGCATCAGGTGTTCGTCCCGGTACCTGCAGACGATCTCCGCGCCGTGCTGCGCGACCCCGCCCGGGTGGCCCGGTGCGTGCCGGGACTCCAGCAGGACGCCGACACCGATGCCGGGCCGGTCTCGGGCCGGCTCAAGGTCCGGGTCGGCGGGAGCACCGTGACCTACCGTGGCGCCCTGACCGTCACCGAGCGGGACCCCGGGCACTTCACGTTCGACGGTGAGGGCACGGAGGTCCGGGGCAGCGGGACCGTGAAATTCTCCCTCGGCCTGCGGCTGACCCCGGTCCCCGAGGGGACCCGGCTGGACTTCACCGCCGGGGCCACCGCCGACGGGCGCGCCGCGGCCTTCCCGCCCGAGGCAACGGCCACCGCCGTGGTGCGGCTGCTGGACCGGGCCGCCGGACAGCTGACCCTCGGCGCCGCGCCCGACGCCGTGAGCGACCCGGTGGCCGATGCCGAGGAGGCGGAGGGCGGCGAGGGCGGAACGGACGGCCGGGGGCCCGGGTACGTCGAGGACGACGTCACCGAGGTCACCGCCTCCCTCTTCGAGACCGACGTACCGCCGCCGTCCCTGGACCCCTTCCTCGCCGGTCGGTTCGAGGGCTCCGACGGAGCCCCGCGGCCCCCGGCCGAGGCCGCCCACGCCCGCCGCACCATGATCGGCCGCAGTGCGGAGGAGGTGGACCACGCGCCGCCGCGCGGCCGGTACGCCCCGGTCCCCGCACCCGCCTCGGCCGGCGCCGGCGACAGCCTGCGGTGGATCGCCCCGGCCGCCGCCTTCGCTCTGGCCTCGGCGGTCGTCATCGGCCGAGCCCTGCGCCGTCGTCGCTGATCCGCGGGCCCGGCCGCATTAGGGTCGACCGCATGAGTACGCAACTGAGCGCCGACGGCGCCGAGGTGACGGTCGACCAGGAGAACGGCTGCCGGATCAGCAGCCTGCGCATCGACGGAACGGAACTGCTGCGCCAAGGGCCGAAGTTCGGGGCCTTTCCGATGGTCCCGTGGTGCGGCCGGGTCGCGAACGGACGGTTCACCGACGGCGCGACCGTCCATCAGATGCCGCTCAACCACCCGCCGCACGCTCTCCACGGCTTCGGCCGTGATGCGCCCTGGCGCCCGGCCGGGGCCACCGCCACCGAGGCCGCCTTCGCCTACGACCTCACCGACCCGTGGCCGTATCCCGGCCGGGTGACCCAGGTCGTCACGCTCGCCGAGGACTCGCTGACCCTCGCCATGGGCGTCGAGACGTACGGCGACTCCTTCCCGGCCCAGGTCGGCTGGCACCCCTGGTTCCTGCGCAACCTCGGGGCCGGCGGCCCGGACGCGGAGGTCGCCTTCGAGCCCGGATGGCAGGAGGAGCGCGGCGAGGACCACATCCCCACCGGCAAGCGCATCGACCCGAAGCCCCGCCCCTGGGACGACTGCTTCGGCATGCCGAGCGGCGTCGACGTCACCCTCACCTGGCCGGGCGCCCTCGAACTGCGGGTCACCAGCCGGGCCGAATGGGTGGTCATCTACGACGAGGAGCCCGAGGCCGTCTGCGTGGAGCCGCAGTCGGGTCCGCCGAACGGGCTGAATTCCCTTCCGCGCCTGGTCACCCCGGTCGATCCGCTGGAGGCCTCCACGACCTGGACCTGGCGTCGCCTCGGCTAGTGCTGTGACCGGAGAAGTTCACCAGGTCACGACGCCCGGCACGGCACCTCGCCGCGTTGTCGGGGCGCCCGAGTACGTCCGGTACAAGGGCGCCCCTCCGCCGTGCGATCCACGGGCACCGACCACCGCTTCCTGATCCGCCCTGATCGGCAGGACATCCCCTGGGCCCCTCTAAGCTCAGAGGCATGAGTGACGTACGCGATGCGCTTCTGCAGCAGATCAAGGACAAGGCCGTCGTGCACGGCAAGGTGATCCTCTCCTCCGGTCGCGAGGCCGACTACTACATCGACCTCCGCCGGATCACCCTCGACGGCGAGGCGGCCCCGCTGGTCGGCCAGGTCATGCTCGACCTCACGGCCGAGCTCGAATTCGACTGCGTCGGCGGTCTGACCCTGGGCGCCGACCCGGTCGCGACCTCGATGCTGCACGCCTCCGCGGCGCGCGGTGAGCGCCTGGACGCCTTCGTCGTCCGTAAGGCGCAGAAGGCCCACGGCATGCAGCGCCGTATCGAGGGCGCCGATGTGAAGGGCAAGCGCTGCCTGGTGGTCGAGGACACCTCGACCACCGGCGGGTCCCCGCTGACCGCCGTCGAGGCGGTCCGTGAGGCCGGTGGCGAGGTCGTCGCCGTCGCCACGATCGTCGACCGCGGTGCGGCCGACGCGATCGCCGCGGCCGGCCTGCCCTACCTCACCGGATACCTCCTCCAGGACCTCGGCCTGTCCTAGGACCTGCCGTTCCCGCCTGCGCCTCTTCGACGACAGGGCGCCGGCCGCCTCTTCCGGATCTCGCCGGGCCCGGGAGGCCCCGCCGCCGCCCTGGGTCAGCCCCGGTCCCGCCTCCGTCCGGCCCCGTCCGGCCACCGCGAGAACTGGTGCAGAAGGTCCTCGGCCGCCCCTTGGGCCGGCCTGACCTGCCCTTTCCCGGGCGCCCGGGGTGTTTCACGTGAAACATCCCGGGCCGTTCGCCCACCACGTGAGACCGGCAGTCTGGACCCCCGCGCTGAGTCTGGAAAGATAGGCGCGACGATGACGTCGCCCCCAGGTCAGGGCCCGCAATAAGCACACTCCCCGCACATCCAAGGAGCCGGCAGATGCCCATCGCAACCCCCGAGGTCTACAACGAGATGCTCGACCGGGCGAAGGCAGGCAAGTTCGCCTACCCGGCCATCAATGTGACCTCCTCCCAGACCTTGCACGCTGCCCTGCGCGGCTTCGCGGAGGCCGAGAGCGACGGCATCATCCAGATCTCCACCGGCGGTGCGGAGTTCCTGGGTGGCCAGTACAACAAGGACATGGTCACCGGGGCGGTCGCCCTGGCCGAGTTCGCGCACATCGTGGCCGCCAAGTACGACATCACGGTCGCCCTGCACACGGACCACTGCCCGAAGGACAAGCTGGACGGCTACGTACGTCCGCTGCTCGACATCTCCGCCGAGCGCGTGGCCCGTGGTCTGAACCCGCTCTTCCAGTCGCACATGTGGGACGGCTCCGCCGAGACCCTGGCCGACAACCTGGCCATCGGCCAGGAGCTGCTCGCCAAGGCCGTCGCCGCCAAGATCATCCTTGAGGTCGAGATCACCCCGACCGGCGGCGAGGAGGACGGCGTCACCCACGAGATCAACGACGAGCTGTACACCACCGTCGACGACGCGATCCGCACCGCCGAGGCCCTCGGCCTGGGCGAGAAGGGCCGCTACCTGCTGGCCGCCTCCTTCGGCAACGTCCACGGCGTCTACAAGCCGGGCAACGTCGTCCTGCGCCCCGAGCTCCTCAAGGACCTCCAGGCCGGTGTCGCCGAGAAGTACGGCAAGCCCTCACCGTTCGACTTCGTCTTCCACGGCGGGTCGGGCTCCACGGCCGAGGAGATCGCCACCGCGCTGGAGAACGGCGTCGTGAAGATGAACCTCGACACCGACACCCAGTACGCCTTCACCCGCCCGGTCGTGGACCACATGTTCAGCAACTACGCCGGTGTGCTGAAGGTCGACGGCGAGGTCGGTACGAAGTCCAAGTACGACCCCCGCACCTGGGGCAAGGCCGCTGAGGCCGGCATGGCGGCGCGCGTCACCGAGGCGTGCGCGAACC
>NZ_JBSGZP010000124.1:0-13941 GCF_053611065.1 Streptomyces sp. NPDC054840 | reverse complement strand
GACCCGGCACGGGCCCGGGCGAGCACGCCCCCCGAGGAAGCCGCCGTGTCCCCCGATCTCGCACCCGTCATAGCCGCCGGCACCCGCTGGTTGCTGACCGCCTTCCCGCCCGCCCCGGGCGCGTTCAGCCGGGCGCTGGCCGAGGCCCAGGCCCGGCAGGCCGTCAGCCTCGCCGCGGCCCTGCGCTACCCGACGCCCCTCGACGCTCAGCTGCTGCATCTCCTCGGCCCTGGCGGGAGCGCCGGGCTGGACTGGCTGACCGGCGCCGACCACGGCGGGGACGCCGACGCCGGCTGGCGGACGTGGGTGGACGAAACCGTCGTCAGCTGGGCCGCCTGCCTCCTCGCGGCGCCCGCCCTCGCTGTCGACGCCCGCCATCTCGTCGATCGTGGCGAGGCGGGTGAGGTCACCCGACTCACGCACCCCGGCGACCACGAACACGACGCCGCGCCGCTGCTGCGCCACCCCGATCTGCTCGAACCGGTCGCCGCCCTGCACCGGGCGCCGCTGCTGGAGCTGCTGGACAACGAGAACGCCGCCCTGGGGTAGACCGGACGTCGGTGTCAGGGGGCGCCCGGGGGCTATGGCGCCGGAACCGCGCCGAGATGGCGCTCCAGCCAGTCGGCGGCGGCCCGCCGGTAGAGCCTGCGATTGTCCGCCCGCAGGAATTCGTGGCCCTCGTCGCGCAGGGTCAGCTGCTCGGCCGTTATCCCGCGCTCTCGTGCCGCGCGGACGAACTGCTCCGATTCCGTCGGCGGAACGTTGGTGTCGTGTTCCCCGTGGACGGCCAGGACGGGAGCGCGCAGCTGGTCGATGCGGCTCATCGGGGACAGGGCTCGCAGCAGGTCGCGATCGTGTTCGGGGTGTCCGTACTTGGCCGCGGCGGACTGCGCGATCCAGGGCTCCGTGCCGGTGAAGAAGGTGGCGAAGTCCGACATCCCGCACACGGCCACGCCGGCGCGGAAGAGGTCCGGGTGCCACACCAGGGCGGCCATGGTGAGGTATCCGCCGTACGAGCGGCCCATGACGCCCAGCCGCAGCGGGTCGGCGTACCCGAGTCCGACGAGGTGCGCGGCGCAGTCGGCGACGTCGTCGATGGCCGCGAACCGGCCGGTGCCGAGGTCGGCGTCCACGAAGGACCGCCCCCAGCCCGACGAACCGCGGACGTCCGGGGCGAAGACGTCCAGTCCACGGCCGAGGAGTTCGTGGTACAGCGGGTTGAAGACAGGCTGTTCCTGTTCTTCCGGACCGCCGTGGAGATGGAGCACACAGGGGGCGGGGCGGCCCGCGGCATGCTCCGGGGCCCTGTAGTACCAGCCTCCGAGCAGCAGCCCGTCCCTGGCCCGGCACCGCAGGGGAACCGGGCGTACGGGCGGCCGACCGGGCGGGACGGCGTCTTCGTCCCGGGCGGACCAGGGGGTGCGCACCGGTGCGGGGCCGTCCGTCAGCGACCAGATCCCGGGCCGGCGACGCGAACCGGAGAGCGCGGCGAACAGTCCGCCGCGGCTCACGGGCGCGATACGGGTCACCACTTCGTGCGGCAGGATCGGGCTGTGGCTCGGTCCGAGGGCGCCCTGCGGGGCGTCCGCGGGCGGAAGTCCGACGGTTTCCAGCTCAACGGCCCCCTGCACGTTCCAGGCGAGGGCGGCCCACCGGCCGTGGTCCGGCACGCTCAGCAGTTCGAGGCCGGTTTCCTCCCGCTCGGCCGCGACGGTCACGTCACGGCCGGCCCCGTTGTCGTCCAGGCGGATCCGGAGCAGGGCGGCGAACTCCCTGTCCGCGTCACTGCGCAGCCAGAGGGTCCGCGCGTCGGCCGCGAACCGCCCGATCCATGGATCCCCGTCGGCCACGTGCAACGACAGGGCGGTGTGGCCGGTCACCGTGTCCAGTACGAGCGCCTCCCGTCGGCCACGCGGCCCCCGGCGGACCAGCGCCAGTCGGCCTCGCGCGCTGACATCGCACACGCGCAGGGAGGCGGCGCCCTCTTCGGCGAACAGGAGGACGGGGGCGTTCGCGCCGTCCGGGTCGATCAGGTAGGCCGTGAGGCCACCGGTCGCAAGCGCTCCGGCGTCCGCGGTCGGCTTGCCGAGGGGGGTGGGCGAGGGCCCTGCGCCGAGCAGTGTCGCGGGGCCGTCTCGTCCGGCCCATCCCGGCTCGGGAGCCGCCCGGCCCACCGCCGCCTCGGCGTCGTCCATCGGCACATGCCCGGCCCCTCGGTGCTCCGCGCCCGTCTCCGAGGCCTGGGCGACCGTCACGGCCAAGGCGGAGCCGTCCCGGGTCCAGCATCCGAGGTGGGCGGAACCGCCCGGTGCGGCGCCCGCGATCACCTTGCGGCCTGTGCCGTCGGGACGCACCACCGAGACCCGGGTGTGTTCCCCACCGCCCGGCGCCGAGGTGTAGGCGATCCAGCGCCCGTCCGGGGACCAGGACACTTCGGTCACCGGGTCGGGGCTGCCGTCGAGTACGTGCACCTCGGTCCCCCCCGCCGGACCGCTCCACAGCTGCGGGACCCCGGCACGGTCGCAGATGAAGGCGACCTGCTCGCCCAGGGGGTCCGCCGAGGGGTACCAGCAGCCGTGCACGGCGAGCAGGGTCGGCGGATCCGCTCCGTCCTGGGCGGGCATCTGTACCGGCACGGGGGCCGAGATGGGCCCGAGGCCGGTGTGTGACCCGCCTGCGCTCGCGACCGGGGGCGTGGGGAGGGGACGGTCCGATGCCATGTCCGCCTTTCCGGGGTCGTACGAGGAGCCGGACTGCCGGACTGCGGCCTGCCGGGCTGCGGGCTGCGGGCTGCGGGGCCGTGGTCAGCGCACCCCGTGGGCCTGGAGCCAGATCTCCAGCGTGGCCACCTGCCACAGGGTGTTGGCTCCGCGGTGGGTGCGGTGGAGGTTGGGGGCCGCCAGCAGCTCGGCCACCAGCCGCTGGTCGAAGATCCCCCGTCGGCGTGCTTCCGGGGCGGTCAGGGCCTCTCGCACACGGGCCAGCACCGGTCCGGCCATGTGGCGGACCGCAGGCACCGGGAAGTAGCCCTTGCGCCGGTCCACCACCTCCGCGGGGAGGATCTTGCGTCCGATGTCCTTCAGCACGGCCTTCCCACCCTGTGCGAGCTTGAGCTGCGGCGGACAGGCGGCGGCCAGCTCGACGAGTTCCTGGTCCAGGAACGGCACCCGCGCCTCCAGACCCCACGCCATGGTCATGTTGTCGACCCGCTTGACGGGGTCGTCGGCCATGAGCGCGTGAACGTCCATCCGGAGGGCCGCATCCAGCGCGGTCTCGGCTCCGGAGGCGGCCATATGGCTGCGGACGAAGTCCCGGGAGACGTCGTGTCCCGCTGTCGCGCCCGGTTGCAGCATGGCGGTGAGGTCGTGGTGCGGCCGGTCGGAATAGGCGTCGGCGTACGCGGCGGCCGCGCCCTCACGGGCGGCGGCGGCGATCTGCGGGTACCAGCGGTATCCGGCGAACACCTCGTCCGCGCCCTGGCCGCACAGCACCACCTTGACATCCTTCGCCACCTGCTCCGACAGGATGTGGAAGGCCACCGCGTCGTGGCTGACCATCGGCTCGCTCATGGCGCCGATCGCGGCCCCCAGAGCGGACGGCAGCCTGTCGGAAGGAATCATGAACTGGTGGTGATCGGTGGCGAAGGTGCCCGCCACCAGGTCCGAGTACCGGAATTCGTCGCCGTCCTCGCCGTTCTCCGGCTCGAAGCCCATGGCGAAGGTCGCGAGGCCTTCCTGGCCTTCCTCGGCGAGCAGGGCGACGATCAGGCTGGAATCCAGTCCGCCCGACAGGAACACGCCCACGGGGACGTCGGCGACGGTCCGCCTGCGCACCGCCGTGCGCAGGGCTTCGTGGATCGCTTCCCGCCACAGGGACGGGTCCTCACCGAGGTCGGAGCGGCGGGTGTACGAGGGCTGCCAGTAGCAGTGGTCACGGTGGGTGCCGTCCGCTTCGACGACGCGGACGGTGGCGGGCGGGAGCTTGCGGACACCGGCCAGGACGGTCCGGGGAGCGGGGACCGTGCCGTGCCAGCTCAGGTAATGGTGGAGGGCGACCGGGTCGAGGGAGGTGTCGACCCCGCCGCCCGCCAGCAGCGCCGGCAGGGAGGACGCGAACCGCAGGCGTTCGGCGTCCTGGGTGACGTACAGGGGCTTGATGCCCAGCCGGTCACGTGCCAGCACGACGCGCCCGGTGCGGTGCTCCACGACGGCGAAGGCGAACATGCCGACGAGGTGATCGACGCAGCTCGGTCCCCACTCGGCGTACGCCTTGACGACCACCTCGGTGTCGGAGTGCGAGAAGAACCGATGACCCAGACCCTGCAGGCGGGCGCGCAGGTCGCGGTAGTTGTACACGCAGCCGTTGAAGACGGTGGTGAGACCCAGTTCCGGGTCGGTCATCGGCTGCGCGCCGTACTCGGACAGATCGATGATCTTCAGCCGCCGATGCCCCAGCGCCACCGCCCCTTGCGACCACGCACCCCGCCCGTCGGGACCGCGGGGTTCCAGGACGTCCGTCATGCGCTCGACCGCGGCGAGATCAGGACGTCCGCCGTCGAACCTCACCTCGCCGGTCAAGCCGCACATGGGGCACCTGCTTCCCGGGCAGGGCCGCAGCGGTGAGGTTCCCGAGCGACGCCTCTGGTCGGGTGGCTTTTGATCACATCCAGCATCTCTTCGCTCCTACGGGCCGGCAACTGGCCGACGATCGACATACTGAGCGCCTGCCCGCTGGAGCGCTCCTCAAGCCGTCACGGCGTGTAGCCGACCGGCCTCCAGCAGGCCAGACGCTTCCGGGTGCATGAGTGAGGGCCGGGCCGTACTCGACGCTGGCACACGTACGGAGTCCCGTGTTCGGCCGTGCCGCCGGACCTCCACGGCCGACTGAGCGAAACCGAGGAGTCATGGACGGCAACGACGACCTCAGCCGGGGTGACGAGGTCACCTGGAAGAGCCACGGTCACAAGGTGACGGGCAAGGTGAAGAAGAAGATCACTGACCGCAGCGACCGGTCGGCGACGTCACCGAGACACCCTGGCGGTACTCCCTCATGAACTGGGGGCACGATCCGCTCGGGTGACCCTGCCGTACAGCGGCGTACGGTCCCGCTCCATGCGAGGTGCGGCCGCCCGCCGCCGACAGCCCGCCACGGATGGGGCCCGCGTCCGGTGTCGCCCATCCGGTGCCCCGGCTCGCCGCACCAGCGCGCTGCGCGCGGAACCGGGTCCGCGCGGTCGATGCGCGCCGGCCACGGCCGTGCGCCCGGCGACCCGCGTTCCCGGCGGGACCGGGTGGCAGAAGCGGACTTCAGTCCGACGTGGTGGTACCGGTGATCAGGTCGATCAGTCCCGGGAGCCCGCCATCGGTCAGGGCACGGCGCTGACGGTCGACGGGAGTGCCTTCGCGGAGCATGCGGTGGACGAGTCCGCTCACTTCGCGGGTGTCACCCGACTCCTCCAGCGCGGGGGTGATGTGCTGGAACAGGGCGCACAGCGCGTCGCCACTGGCGCGCGGACGGCCGTCCTGGCCCACCAGGGTGCTGTTCAGGCCGTGCCGGGCAGCGTGCCAGTTGGCGGCGTGCAGGATCTCCGGCGCGCACGGTGTCAGTGCCACGCCGGCCTTTTCCTCGGCGATGGCGGTGGCGACCAGCGCCCGGACGATGCCGGCGAGCATGGCGGCGTCATCGGCCCGAAGCTGGACGTCCAGACACCGCACCTCGACGGTGGGATAGCGCTCGGACAGTCGCGCCTGCCAGTAGACCTGGCCCCTGTCGGCGATCACGCCTGACGCCACCAGCGCGTCCAGGCGGCGTTCGTAGTCGGAGTATCCGTCGAAATGCGGCGGCGGACCGCTCACGGGCCACCGGCCGAACACGATGGTCCGCCAGCTCGCGAACCCGGTGTCCCGCCCGTCCCACAGCGGCGAGTTGACCGACATGGCCAACAGCGTCGGGAGCCACGGCCGGATCCGGTTCAGCACGGCGACGCCGGACTCCGGATCAGGGACCTCCACGTGGACGTGCATGCCGCAGATCAGCTGCTCGTCCACCAGTTGCCCGGCCTCCGCCTCCATCCGCAGATACCGCCGCGTGGGGGTCACCGGTACCGGCATCGCTCCGCGCAGGGGGGCCGCGCCCGTAGCCGCGATCCGACAGCCGTTCTGCTCGGCGGCCGAGGCCAGCGCGTGCCGCAGACGCAGGAGATGACCACCGATCTCCGCCACATTCCAGCACACGGGAGTGGCCACCTCGATCTGGGCCTGCAGCAGCTCGTCCTGCACTTCGTCGCGCTCCGCGAAAGCCCCGAGACCGGCCGTGCGGCCGACGTCCTCGACGAGCGGTGTCGGTACGGCCGTGATCGGATCCACCAGCAAGAATTCTTCTTCCACGCCGAGACTGATCACGTCTCGCCACTACCCCGCCAGTCCATGATCACCCCACTGTTCCGTGCCACGCAGGGCGCTCGAAGAGGGACCGACCGTTCACTCACGCAGCGTCACAGAGTGTGGTCGGGGTGCCCGGGGGTACACCGCTGTTCCTTCAGGCGCGCCTCGTGCAGGTGGTCACGGCCATCGGCCAGCTGGGCGACGATGTCCCGCTCGATTGCGGCGAAGGGCCGGTAATAGGTCTCGTTGTACTCCTCGACGATCTGGAAGGTCCAGTGTCCGGGGATGACGTTGCGACCGAGGATCTCCCTCTCCACCAGGCGCGCCTGTGCCTCGTGGCCCGCTTCCCGCAGCAGCCTGACGGCGTCGTCCAGCTGGAAGTCCGCCGTTCCCGTCAGCTGATGGAATCCGTACAGATGCCCTCGCGCCCGCTCGGTCGTCTCCAGGGCCTTGGCCAAAGCGCCCAGCGCGGCCACGGTCGTCTCGCTGACCCCATCGGGTACCTGGTGCGCATCGTCCAATGACTCGTTCACCCGCCCTATTGAGCCCCACGAATCCGTGGAGAACCAGGCGACACGATCAGCCATTGCCGCGGTCACCGTCCTGGGCGCGGGAGTCGCCGCCTGGCACACCTGCACACTCCCCAGAGGGGGAGAAAATACAGCAAACCCCTCGCGAGCGATAGGGTGTACCTCGCGAGGAGGAGGCTGTCATGGGTGAAGCAGCTTCGACCAGAACCCCCCGTGAGCGATACCGACAGCAGGTGCGTTCAGAGATCAAACAGCGGGCCTGGGAACAGATCGCCACCGCGGGAACGTCCGCGCTCTCCCTGAACGGGATCGCCAGACTCATGGGCTTGAGCGGCGCCGGGCTCTACCGCTATTACACGAGCCGCGACGAACTGCTCACAGAAATGGTTCATGACGCCTACCAGAGTCTGGTCGGGACCCTCAGGGCCGCGGCTGCCGATGGGGAAGGGAATCTCGCCGGCCTGGGAGAGGCCCTGCGCCGGTGGGCGCACGACGACCCGCAACGGTATTTCCTCGTCTTCGGACCTCCTGCACCGGGCTACCGCGGTCCCGCCCACGTAGCGGCGCCGGCGGCGGAGATCATGGACATCCTCATCGAGGCGTGCACCCACGTGTCCGACATGCCCCCGAGGACGCCTCAGGCGCCACCGGGGGACGGCCCTGGGCGGGCAGCGGGGCGGCCGCCGGGGACGGCGTCGGCTCAGCGCCTGGCCCTGTCCTTCCGGACCCGGCTGCACGGGGTGCTCTCGCTGGAACTCAGCGGTCATTTCGCCGGGATGGAATGCGACCCCGCTCTGCTGTACCAGGACGAGCTGGACCTGCTGGCGGGCCACTGAGCGCGGCCACCTTTCGCACGTGGGGCTCCCCCGGAGCGGCGAGGAATCGGCCCTCCTGTGGCCGCCGGACGGCGGGTGGGTCGCTGCGTCAGTCGCGGGGCGGCAGGAGAGGGCCGAGAGGGCCGAGGTCGATGTTGAGGTCTTCCAGGGCGTAGCCATGTTCCGCGCAAAGATCGGAAAGGCTGTCGTGGAGGGCGAGGAGAGTGGCGCCGAGTTCTTCTTCCTGTTCGTCGGTGAGATCCCCGGCATCGACGCGGCGCAGGGCCTGACGTTCGATGAGCTGGCGCAAGAGCTCGACGACGGTGAGCACGAGTTTCAGGAGATCCTCCCCGACGGCGTCCGGGTCGGTGGTCAGGCGGTGGGCAGGGCGGGAGGTTCGGTCGTTCGGCGCGGGGGGTGCCTGGATGAGCCGGAAGGCCTGGGACAGGCTGTCGCCGAGGTCCTGGACCCGGCCGGGCCGGGAGGGCGGGGGCTGGGGCTGGGGCCGTTCATGGCTCATCGCGTCCGCCGTCCTGCGCCCGGACGGGGTCGATCTCGGAGCTGACGGAGACGATGAGGGCGCGCAGTGAGATGCGGACGAGGTCGATGTCGGCGATGGACAGGACTATGTCGCCGGTGAGGACGACACCGCCACTCAGGAGCCGGTCGAGGAGGTCGACGAGGGCCACCTGACGGCCGGGCAGCGGCTCGCCGTGTTCGCTGACGGTCATGGTTGCGGCTCGGAGGCGTCGGTGGGGGCGGGTGCCGGCATGGCGAAGGAGTACGGAGCCCAGGGGCCGGTGACCTCGATGCGCAGGTCGGGGAAGCCGCGGGCGGCGTCGGCGATGGCAGCCTGGAACTCCCCGGCCCGGTCGTCGGGGATGAGGTAGGCGTCGTTGAGGACGTTCTCCTGGGGACCGGTGAGTTCGCCGCGCTGGGGTGCATGGCGTACACGCTGGGTGGCATGGCGGGAGGCGATGGCCTCGATGGTCTCGGCAGCCTGCTCTGCTTGCCGGTAGACGGCGTCGCGGGAGTGGCGCTGGGCCCTGCGGGCCTGCAGATAGGCCTTTCCGGGGCTGGCGGAAGGAACGGGGGCCGCAGGAGCGGGCTGTGTCGCCTCGGGCGTGAGATAGATCTTCACGCCGTACTCGGTGTGGGAGCGCAGCTGGTCGAGGCGCAGGCCGAAGACGCCCTGTTGGGCGGAGAGCGCCTGCCGGGCCCGGTGGTCGTCCTGGTAGACGGTGGCCATGCGCAGGGGCAGGACGGGGGCCCGGGCGGCGACGGCCTGGACGACATCGT
Source organism: Streptomyces sp. NPDC054840 (assembly GCF_053611065.1). Taxonomy (NCBI): domain Bacteria; kingdom Bacillati; phylum Actinomycetota; class Actinomycetes; order Kitasatosporales; family Streptomycetaceae; genus Streptomyces; species Streptomyces sp. NPDC054840. The sequence continues at coordinate 4,914 of NZ_JBSGZP010000124.1, read as the reverse complement.
GATGGGTGCGCGCGACGTGCTCGAGCCAGTCCAGGTCCTCGAAGTGGTTCTTGAGGGCGGTCTCGTTGAAGTCCTGTTCGGGTACGTCGCTGGCCACGAAGGCGAGCGACGCGAGCGAGGTGCTGGGGGCGGGCTCGGCGGTGTCGGCGGTGAGCGGAAGGAGCCTGAGCGGCGCCCGGCCGATGCCCTGCAGGCCGGCGAGGGCGTCGCCCAGCGGGCCGGTCCGGTGGGTGACCGCGTAGACGTACGTGAGGCTGCCGGAGGTGTTCACGGAGGGCCCTTCCGTCGGCGGCCGGCCGGTCGGCCACCCGGTTCCTCGTCCGGGGCTTCTTCTTCGTCGTACCCGCCGGGTTCGATTCGGCCGCGGAGGGCTTCGAGTTCGGCGCGCAGCCGACGGTTCTCCTGTTCCAGGGGGCTGCCTGTGTGCCGGCTGGACAGGGAGGGGTCGTGCTCCCACCAGTCGATGCCCATCTCCTTGGCCTTGTCCACGGAGGCGATGAGGATCCGCAGTTTGATGGTCAACAACTCGATGTCGAGGAGGTTGATGCGGATGTCGCCCGCGATGACGATGCCCTTGTCCAGGACCCGCTCAAGGATGTCGGCGAGGCTGGAGGAGGACTGCCCATATGCCATCGGTGCGCGTGAGGCGAAGCTGCCGGATCGGCCGGGCAGGGGTTCGGTCACGGTGGCCCCTCCTTCTTCGACTCAGGGACGCTGCTGCCGGAACGCCGCGATCTCTTCGAGCCTGTCGATCAGCACGTCCTCCTCGCGGTCGAAGGTCTCCTGGTCGATCTCTCCGCGCAGGAGCTCCTGCTCCAGCTCGGCCAGCCGGCGCCAGATCGGTGCTGGGTCGTAGTACTCCTCTTCGGCCTTGTCGACCACGCGCTGGGCGACCCAGGTGACAGCGCGGACCGGAGCGACGGGGAGCGTCAGCAGATAGGTCAGGAGTCCCATAGCGTTCCCCTTCCGTGTGGTGGTGTGCGGTTACTGGACGAAGCTGTAGGGGGGCAGCGGCCCCGAAAAGCGCAGGTCGATGTCGCTGCCGATCTCCCGGGACAGGTTGGCTTCAGCGGTCCGCAGGGCCTCCTTGTGCTCGTCGGGTACGAGGAGGGAGAGGTTGAGGAAGTCGCTCGCCGAGGGCGGATGCGCCAGGTACTCGCGGGAGAAGGGGACGAGAGCCTCCGTCAGGCCGGCGGCCAGGGCCTCCTGTCGCAACTGCACCTCGCGGGCGACTATTTCGCCCAGGGCGAGCGGCAGGCCCGGATCCCGGTCTCCCCCGCGGATCCGGTCGTTGAGGTCGCTCGCCTCGGGCACGTCGTGAAGGATCTGCTGCAACAAGGGTGCCTCATCCGCCTGCGAGACCCTGACGTGGTACTCGGCGCACCCCTCCAGACGCTTGAGCGCGCCGAGGTAGTTCTCCGCATTGGACTCGAGGGCCTGGCGCACCGCGAGATCGTCGGTGGCGATGTAGCCGAACTGCAACGGCAGGATCACCCCGTCGGCCATCAGCCGCTCCTGCACCTCCTGGTGGGCGGTGAGGTCGCGGCGTTTGGGTCGGATCTCCTCGGCGATGTCGCTGACCACCGCGCACAGCGCGCCTGCGGTGACCGTGCGCAGCGGGGACGGATCGGCGCCGACCCCACTGACACCGTCCAGGCGGTGGGGGTGGTCCTTCCCGGTGATCGAGTACACGTAGAGCGGCATCTGTTACTCCTTCTCCCGCCGTACGGGGCGCCGGGCTGCTGGGCGACGTCTCCTGGGTACCTCTTCCTCAGCTTCTTCCTCTTCTTCCCGCGCCGCAGACTTGGAGGATTTGCCGGTCAGGGAATCGGTCACGGCTTCGACGGCTCCGCTGATGGCTCCCTTGGACTTCCCGCGAGCCCCGCCTTCGAGCATGTTGCCCATGACGTCAGGAAGCTGGGCCGGGGCCTTGCGGCCTGCTTCGAGGTCGAGGCGGTTGCAGGCTTCGGCGAAGCGCAGGTAGGTGTCGACGCTGGCCACCACGATCCGCGCGTCGATCTTGATGAGTTCGATGCCCACCAGAGAGACGCGGACGAAGACATCGATGACCAGCCCGCGGTCGAGTATGAGTTCCAGGACGTCGTAGAGGCTGCTCGTGCCCCCTCCTTGCCCCCGGGCGATGGGGCTGCCGCCCTGCGGCACCATGGTCATGGCGCCTCCTTCCGCCGGTCGGCCTGCGCTCAGGTCGGCCGGTCGATCATGCCGCGGGTGTAGCGGCGGGTGCGTTCGTAGGAGATCAGCTCGCCGTCCTCGTCCAGCGCGACCCGATAGCTGGCCATCACGCTGGTGGTGTCCGGGATCCGTTCCAGCTCCACCACCTCCACCTGCGCCTCCCAGCCGTCCTCGGTCGGCTTGAGCGAGGAGACGGAATCCGGAAGCCGGCCCAGTAGTTCAGCCAGCTGCTGTGCCGCGGCACGCATCGCCGTCGCCGCGCCCGTGGTTCTGGAACGGCGGCGGGGCGCGGGGCGTCCGGGCGCTTTCCTGTCCTGTCCTCCGCCGTCGCCGGCGGCCTGCGAAGAGGCCCGTCGGGGGCGTGCGGGTTCCGCTGCGGCCATATACCCCTCCCTTGGGGAGACGGCCTCACAGAAACTAGAATGTCACCAAACTCAGGTATAAGCCCCATATCGGGGCAGAAGCCTTTTCGGGGACGGCCTCAGACCGGACCCCTTCTCGCCGGCGGGCAGTGTGAGCGTCGCGATCCACTCCCGCGGACGACACCACAGACCGCAACGCGCCCTGGCAGGGGAATGACCATGGAGGACACCACCAAGATCGCGCTCGCAGCCGCTGTGGCTGGGGGATACCTACTCGGCCGGGCGAAGAAGGGCCGCTTGGCGTTCACCGTGGCGACCTATCTCGCTGGTCGCCGCTTCGGGCTCGAACCCGGACAGCTGCTCAAGGAAGGCGCCTCCCGGCTCAAGGAGATGCCACAGTTCGAAGAACTCGCCGGGCAACTGCGCGGAGAAGCCCTCGACGCCGGCAAGCAAGCGCTGGCTGTCGCGGCCAACCGGAAGCTCGCCGACCTGGCCGGCACGCTGCACGAGCGCACCCTTGGGCTCACGCGCGCCAACGCCGACGGCGGTCGGGACGAGGAGGAGCAGGGCGAGGACGAGGAGCCGTACGAGGACGAAGAAGACGAGGACTACGCGGCAGAGGACGAGGAGGGGTACGCCGAACCCGAAGATGAAGCGGAAGAGGACGAAGAGGAGGAGGAAGAAGAGGAGGAGCCGGCGGCGGAAGCGGAAGAGGAGGAGGAGCCCGAGGAGGAGGAACCCGAGGAGGAGGAAGAGGAAGAGGAGGAAGAGGAGGAAGAAGAAGAAGAGCCTCCCCCCTCGCCGCGCAGGACTCGCAGTTCGTCCCGCACGGGCAGCGCCAAGACCGCGGCCCCTGGGCGAAGGACGTCCGGGCGCTCCGCCCCGGCCAAGAAGGCGGCCCCGGCGAAGAAGGCGGCCCCCGCGAAGAAGTCAGCAGCGAAGAAGTCGTCACCGGCCACCAAGGCGGCTGCGAAGAAGACCACCGACGGCCGTACGGCGAAGAAGGCCACTCCCGCCAAGAAGAGCGCGCCGTCCAGGGCAGGTGCGAAGAAGACCAGCGCCCCTCCGCGCAAGAGGAGCTCCGGGCAGAGCTCGGCACGCAAGAGCACTGCCACCAAGGCCACTGCCAAGCGGACAGACCGCGGCCCGGCCCGCAAGACGGCCGCCAAGAAGACGGCGGCCCGCAAGTCGTCCCCGCGGAGGTAGGCCATGGCAACCGCAGACCGCAACGGCTCATCCGACTCCCTCTCCGGGATGGACAAGCTGCTGAAGGAACTCTCGGGATACCTCTCCGCCCAGGCCGACCAGCTGGCCGACAAGGCGACCGACAAGCTCTCCGACGTCACCGGCCAGCTCTACGACGTCGCTGACAACAAAGGCAGCCTTTCGGACGTCGCCGGCATCGGCGGCCGGCTCCTGCAGGGCGACTCGCCCCTGAAGGCGATCGCCGGCCAGAAACTCGGCGACCTCAAGGACAAAGTCACCGGTATGTTCGGTGGCGGCAAAGGCCGTGGCCGCAAGAGCAGCGGCGGCAAGATCGTCAACATCGTCGAAGCCCTCGACGTCGGCCTGCCCTTGCGCACGGTCTACAACCACTGGACGCAGTACGAGGACTTCAGCGGATTCACCAAAGGCGTCCGCGACGTCTCCCGGGACGACGACACCACCAGCGACTGGAAGGTCAAGGTCGGTCCCTCCACGCGCAGTTGGAAGGCCACTGTCCAGGAACAAGTACCGGACGACCGCATCGTATGGACCTCTCAAGGCGCCAAGGGAACCACCCGCGGCTGCGTCACCTTCCACGAACTCGCCCCGTCGCTGACCCGCATCGTCATCATCGTCGAGTACTACCCCTCCGGGCTGTTCGAGAAGACGGGCAATCTGTGGCGCGCCCAGGGCCGCCGCCTGCGCCTGGATCTGAAGAACTTCCTGCGCCACGCCATGCTCACCACCGATGAGCCGGAAGGCTGGCGCGGCGAGATCCGCGACGGCGAAGTCGTCCGGACTCATGAAGAGGCCCTCGAAGAAGAAGAGGGCGAAGAGGCGGAGGAAGGCGAGTACGAGGACGGCGGCGCCGAGGAGGGTGAAGAGGCGTACGCGGACGAGGAAGAACAGGGCGAAGAAGGAGACGAAGACGAGGACGAGGGAGAGGACGAGGGAGAGGACGAGGACGCTCAGTACAGCGACGAGGAACCTGAGGAGGAAGAGGACGAATCCGAGGAGGAACCGGACGAGGAGGCCGAGCAGGAACCGGACGAGGAAGCCGAGGAGGAGCCCAGTCCCCCTCGCCGACGCCGGCACCGACAGCCCGCGTGAAGCCGTTCCCCTCCACGCATGAGCCACACATGAGGGCCGGCGG
>NZ_JBSGZP010000123.1:0-14020 GCF_053611065.1 Streptomyces sp. NPDC054840 | reverse complement strand
GCGCGGGCGTGGCCCTCGCCATGGGCGCCGCCCTGGTCGCGGGCACCGGACGCCGCCGCCGCACCAACTGACGCGCCACCCGGTTTCATCCGTACGGCCCGATTCGGGCCGTACGGGCCGGGTAGGGGACGGCCCGTCCTTCCCCCATCCGCCACCGGAGGCACCCGTGCCCGACATGAACGGCCCCTACAAGCCCGGCACTCCCTGCTGGATCGACCTGATGGTCCCCGACCAGCAGGCGGCCCTCGACTTCTACTGCGACCTCTTCGGCTGGCAGGGCGAGGTCGGCCCGGCCGAACAGGGCGGCTATTCCGTCTGCACCCTCAAGGGCCGGCCGGTCGCCGGCATCATGAAGGCGAGCAACCCGGACGGCACCGTCCCGGACCCGATGCCGCCGACCGCGTGGACCACGTACCTGGCCACCGACTCCCTCGACTCCACCCTCAAGTCGGTCACCGACGCACACGGCTCGGTGATGATGGGCGCGATGGACGTCATGGACCTCGGCCGGATGGCCGTGATCGTCGACCCCACCGGCGCCGCCGTCGGCCTGTGGGAGGCCGGCACCTTCGACGGCGCCGGCATCGTGAACGAGCACGGCGCCCTCATCTGGAACGAGCTCAACACTCCCGACGTCCCCGCCGCGGCCGCCTTCTACACCGCCATCCTGCCCGTCACCACGGCCCGGTCCGAGATGCCGGACGCCGGCGACTACACCGAGTTCCAGGTCGACGGCCGTGCGGTCGGCGGAATGATGGACCTCGCCAAGCTGCCGGCGGGAGTGCCGCCGCACTGGATGCCGTACTTCCATGTGGACAGCGTCGACGAGATCCAGGCCGCCGCCGAACGGGCCGGGGGAAGCGTCATGGCCCCGGCGTTCGACATGGTGGCGGGCCGGATGGCCGTCCTCGCGGACCCCCAGGGCGGCACCTTCTCGGTGATCACGGCGACCGCCCCGGAGCAGGTCGGCTGATGTGACCGGGCGCACAGGGAATGTCCGTCCTGTGCGCCCCCTCCTTCCCGGTGACGGTTCGTCCACCACGAAGGGGGCTCACATGAGGAACAAGCACGCGGGTACGGCTGTGGCCGGACTGCTGGCGGCCGACGGACTGGTCCACCTGTACTGGGCCACCGGCGCGACCTGGCCCTCCACCGACGAACGGGCCCTGTCCCTGGCCGTCCTCGGCCTGGACACCTCCTTCGGCCCGGCCACGGTGCTCCCCCTGGCCGCCGTACTGCTGACAGGAGCCACCGCCGTACTCGCCCACACCCGAGGCCGGGGCGGCCGGGCGACCCGCGCCGTCACCGCCGCGGTCGCGGCCGGCCTGACCGTACGGGGTCTCGCGGGCCTGTGCTGGGCGGCCGGCCTCCTCGACAGCCCGCCGGACAGTGCCTTCTACGTACTCAACCTGGCGCTCTACACCCCGGTCTGCCTCACCGCCGCCGCTGCTGCGGCCCACGTGGTCGCGCAGCGGAACTCGCTCCAGACGACCTTCCCGGGCGTCCGGGCCAGCACGCCCCAGTCGTCGGACAGCGCGGCCACGAGGGTCAGGCCGTGACCGTGCGGCCGCCCGGTGATCCGGGAGAACCCGGGCCCGCTGTCGTGCACCTCGACCCGGACGGTCGCGTCCTCGAAGCCGAACAGCCGCAGCAGGTAACCGCGTCCGGGCGGGACCCCGTAGCGCAGGGCGTTGGTCGCCAACTCGCTCACGCAGAGCAACATGTCGTCGAGGCGTTCGTTCACTCCCCACGCCAGCAAGGTGTCACGTGTGAACTGCCGCGCAGCTGCGACGGATCGGGGTGAGCGCAGGTAGAGACGCTCACGCACGAGCGCCGCCTGAATAGTTGGATTCACGGCACGATCGTCGCGTTTCGTGACTAGCGTGTGGCTGAGCGCCGACCCGTACTCATCGATGAGTACGGGTCCGCACGGGGTATTCCACTTGCGTGGGTGGGGAGTTCGCTGTCATGCCACCGAGGAAACGAGTCCGGCCGAACGCGACGACCATGAAGATGGTCGGTGCGATGGTGGCCGCCGCCCGCATCGCCAAGAATCTGACCCAGAAGCAGCTCGGAGAGCTGGTCCGGCTGGACGCGGAGACCATCGCCTCCATCGAGCAGGGCCGCCGCGCGCTGATGCCGAACGTCGCCGAGCTGATGGACTTGCACTTGATCCTGCCGGGCCTGCTGACCGTGGCGGCCCACGGGATGCCGACCATCGACGCGACTCCCCCGTGGGCCGAGGAGTACATGGACCTGGAAGCCGCTGCGATCGCGCTTTCCTGGTTCGACAACCAGGTGGTGCCAGGTCTGCTCCAGACGGAGAACTACGCACGGGCCGTCTTCAGGTGTCGCGTCCCGGCCCACCCTGAGGCAGAGATCGAGGCGCTGACCGCCCGCCGCATGGCACGCCAGGGGATTCTGCGCCGCAGCACGCCGCCGACCCTGAGTTTCGTGATCTGGGAGGCCGTGCTCCGCGACCGGCTCGGCGGGGACGAGGTGTACACGGAGCAGCTGCGCCATCTCCGCGCCTGCGCCGACCTACCGGACGTAAGCCTCCAAGTGATGCCGCTGGGGCGTACCTCCCACGCTGGCCTCAACGGCCCGTTCATCCTCCTGGAAACCCCGAACCATCAACACCTCGGGTACACCGAAACCCAGCGTGGCAGCCAGCTCATCTCGGACCCCGATGAGGTCAGCATCCTTGCGCGCAAGTATGCAATGCTGCGGACTCAGGCCCTCAACACGGAGCAGACACGGGGCCTGTTGGACCGCCTGCTAGGAGAGACATGAGCGCCACGACTGCACTGAAGTGGTTCAAGTCCAGCTACAGCGGCGATGAAGGCGGCGCCTGCCTGGAAGTTGCCGTGGCCTGGCGCAAGTCCTCGTACAGCGGCGGCGACGGCGACGCCTGCGTCGCGGTGGCCCCCGGCAGGGGCACGGTCCACGTCCGGGACTCGAAGGTCCAGGACGGCCCCGTCCTGGACCTCGCGCCGGCGAGCTGGGCGGCGCTGACCGGCTGGCTGGCCCGATGACGGAAGCCTGCATCGATGATGCGAGCAACCTGTTGGTCGCGTCGTCGACGGTGCGGGACAACGACTTGATCAGGGACTTCTTCGGGTCGACGATCACACCGGAGGACCTTGCTTCCGGTTCGCTCGACCTCGCACAGAAGACCGTCTACCTGTGTGGCGACGCATCCGGGATCAGTCGCCCTCAACTGGAGTCGGCGGAGCGGGTGTTCGTCATCCGCGAGCTGTCGCACGGCTACCACGAGGACGCCGACGCGCCTTGGACCCTCGTCGATGCCGGCCGCGTTCCCCTCCGGGTACACGGAGCCGGCGTGTACTACCGCCGCTTCTTCGACCTCGACGCCGATCACTTCGGACGGATCCGTGCGGAGCACTCCTTCCAGTCCCTGACGGAGTCCACCAAGCCGGGAACGGCCCGTCGCAGCGGAATCTATCTGACGCCCGTCGAGCAAAACGGTGACGAACTGCATTTCCGCCTGCTCCGGTGCTCCACGAATCTCTCGGGGCCGACCGAGGGATTTCGCGCGACCGACACCCGTATCGTCGAGGCTCTGAATCGCGAGGCCGCCACCGTCTTCCGGGACCAGGCACCCCTGAATCATGTTCTCGCACAGATCTACCACAACACCTTTGCCACGGCCGAGCGCAAGCAGTCCAAGGCCAAGATATCGGCCCATGCCGACAAGACCAAAGACATGCCCGTCAACGGCATCATGGCCTTCTGTACCTTCTATGACGGGCTCGAAAAGCTGCAGCCCCTGGCCGAAGACGCCTTCGACTACGGTGTGAAGCGTGCCAGCGGGCTGACCAGACTCCACTTTCGCCTCAAGGAGCCGAACGAGGAATGCGACGGGGTCGGACTGCCCCCGCAATTCACCCTGACCCTCTACCCCGGCTCCGTGTTCTTCATGCCGCTGTCCACCAACCGCCTGTACACGCACGAAATCAGGCCTTCGGTGTTGGACGCCGAGACGCTCCCGACCCGCCTGGGTTACGTGGTGCGCTGTTCGAGCGCCGAAGCCGTTCACAAGGACGGCCATACATTCCTCAAAACGGCCGGGGATCTGGTGAAGCTGGGGCCGCCCACCTCCGAGGGCATGGACGAGCTGCGCAGGCTGTACGCCGAGGAGAACAGGACCTCGTCCTTCATCGACTACGGCGACGAATTCCCGTTCAGCATGAACACGGGAGACTATGTTGCCCCCGGAGTCTAGGATCTCGGATGAGATCACCTCGTACTCTTTGCCGGCCGCGCAGGATCTCTTCGCGGTGCTGTCCACGTCGGCTCGTCTCGAAGACGTGGGAAAGGGCCGACAAGGGGCCGTGCTCACCAGGATCGATGAGGCGGAGGGTGTGCCCCTCGTACGCACCACCACTCAATACAGCAGCCCGGCACAGCGTTTCCACGCGGTGCACGAACGGCTGGCGCAACAGATTCAAGAACACGCGGCGATCCCGGTCGGCTTCAACAACGCTCTCATCGAGAGCTACACGCATGCTTACAGAACCATGGGCAGTCATTCCGACCAGGCCGTGGATCTGGCCGACGAGTCCTTCATCGCCGTCTTCTCCTGTTACCGGCATCCCGACGCGGGCCCGCCACGAAAGCTGATATTCGAATCGAAGAGGCCCGGTGCCGAGACATTCGCGATCCCTCTCACCCACAACAGTGTGGTCGCGTTCTCCATCGACGCAAATCGGCGGTTCAAGCACAAGATCGTGCTGGACATGCCCGTCCCGACGGCGGACAACCAATGGCTGGGCATGACGTTTCGGACGTCGAAGACCTTCATCCGGTTTCGCGACGGACATGCGTACCTGCCGCAAGGCGCGCGCCTCACATCGGCCGACGACGAGCAGAGGCGCGAGTTCTACCGGCTACGGCGCCGCGAGAACGAGGAAACGGACTTCGTCTACCCCCCGCTGACATACACCGTCAGCGAGAGCGATCTGCTGCCGCCCGTGTGAATTCAGGGCGATGACGGCCGAGGCCGCGTGGCCCGTGGGCCGCCGGCCGGGTCTCGCGTGCCCACCCCCGGACCGTCACGGACCATCGCTTGAGTGGTTCCCGCCGGCCGAAGCCGTCCCCGCCCGGCCGGCCACCAGCGCAGCCAGCCCGTCCAGGATGCGGTTCAGGCCGAAGCGGAACTGGAAGTCCGGCTCGCCGGAGCCACTGAACGCGTCGGAGTCCAGCAGCCGCGTCACGGCCGGGTGGCTGTCCGGGCCGGTCAGCAGGCCCAGCGTGCGGACGTACTGGCCGAGCGCCTGCTCAGGGGCGACCCCGGACTTGATGATGGCGTCCATCATGTCGGCCGCCATCGTGGCCTCGTTGCGGACCAGCCCGCCGATCAGGATGATCGTCGAGAGCTTCTCGCTCTCCTTCAGGCACGTGCCGGCCATGGACGCGAGCCCGCGTTCCATCCAGGCGAGCTGGTTGGGGCTGACCGGGGCGGCGGTGATCGGGATGCGCAGGATCCAGGAGTTGGCCATCAGCACGGCCCGCTGCGCGTACGCCCAGTCGCTCAACAGCTCCCGCCAGCCCCACCCTTCCGCCTCCGGCGGCAACGGAGGCGGCGTGCCGACCCCCGCATCCGACATGAGGACGTACAGCTCCTCCTTGGCGGCGACGTACCGGTAGAGGGACATCGTCGAGACGCCGAGCTCCTTGGCCACGCGGCCCATGGAGACGGCGTCCGCGCCCTCCGAAGCGGCGAGCGCGACGGCCGCCTCCACGATCTTCGGCAGTGTGAGGGTGGGGCGCGGCCCCTTGCCGGGGCGTTCGCGCAGACCCCAGGCCATTTCCAGGCTCGCCGGGAGTCCGGTCCCGCTGTCCTCGTCCGCCATGACCGCCCACTCCTCGATTGACCCCCATCCTAGTTCTGTGTATTACTTACACAGAAGAGCGTAAGGCATACGCAGAACCGGCGAAGGGAGCTCCATCCCTCATGACCACGCACGCCCCCGGCAGCCTCGGCATCCACGCCACCGGCCTGACCAAGTCCTACGGCGACCTCCGCGTCCTCGACGGCATCGACCTCGCCGTCCCGCGCGGCAGCGTCCTCGCCCTCCTCGGTCCCAACGGCGCCGGCAAGACCACCACCGTCCGGATCCTGGCCACCCTCACCGCCGCCGACTCCGGCACCGTCCGCGTCGCCGGGCACGACTCCGTCACCGAGCGCTCCCGGGTGCGCGAACTCATCGCGCTCACCGGTCAGTTCGCCGCCGTCGACGAGCTCCAGACCGGCACCGAGACCCTCCGCATGATGGGCCGCCTAGCCGGGCTGTCCCCGCGCGCCGCCCGCACCCGCGCCGACGAGCTCCTCGCCCGGTTCGGCCTCGCCGAAGCGGCCGGACGCACCGCGAAGACGTACTCGGGCGGCATGCGCCGCCGCCTCGACCTCGCGGCGAGTCTGGTTTCCCGGCCGGAGGTGATCTTCCTCGACGAGCCGACCACCGGGCTCGACCCGCGCAGCCGCCAGGACCTGTGGGACCTCGTACGGGAACTGCGCGCCGACGGCACCACCGTGCTGCTCACCACCCAGTACCTGGAGGAGGCCGACCAGCTCGCCGACCGCGTCGCCGTCCTCGCCGACGGCCGCATCGCCGCCGAGGGCACCCCGGCCGAACTCAAGTCCCGGGTGGCGGGCCACCGGCTGGACCTCACCCTCACCACCCGGGCCGCCTACGAGGCCCTCGCCGCGCGCGCGGTGCACCGCGCTCCGGAAGAGCTCACCCTCGGCCTGACCACCGACGGCACGGCCACGCACGTTCGGACCCTGCTCGACGAACTCGACCCGGATCGCACCGACATCGACCGCTTCACCCTGCGCAGCGCCACCCTCGACGACGTCTTTCTCGCCCTGACGGGAGCCGACCGATGACCTCCGTGCCCGTGAGCGCCCTCGCCCTGGCCGGCCGCAGCCTGCGCATCAGCAGCCGCAGGCCCGACGCGCTGATCGCCGCCCTGATGCTGCCCGTCATGCTGATGCTGATCTTCGTCTACTTCTTCGGCGGGGCCATCGACACCGGAACGGCGTACGTGACATACGTGGTGCCGGGCGCGATGCTGCTCTGCGCGGGCTTCGGCGCGGCCTCCACCGCCGTCAGCGTCACCGAGGACATGACGAACGGCGTCATCGACCGCTTCCGCTCCCTCGACATCGGCGGCATCCCGGTCCTCGCCGGACACGTCGCTGCCTCGGTGGTGCGCAACCTGATCTCCACCACCCTGGTCCTCGCCGTCGCCCTCGCGATCGGCTTCCGGCCCCAGGCGGGCCCGGCCGCCTTCCTCGCCGCCGCCGGGCTGCTGCTGACGTACATCACGGCGATCTCATGGCTGGCCGCCGCGCTCGGGCTGCTCGCGAGGACGCCGGAGGCGGCGGGCGGCTTCACCTTCCTGATGATGTTCCTGCCGTACCCGTCCAGCGCCTTCGTCCCCATCGACACCATGCCCGGCTGGCTCCACGGCTTCGCCGACCACCAGCCGCTGACCCCGGTGATCGAGTCCCTGCGTGCACTGCTCCTGGCGCAGCCCGCGGGCGACGCCCCCTGGATCGCCCTGACCTGGTGCGCGGGCATCACGGCCGCGGCCGTGACCCTGGCGGCGGTCCTGTTCCGCGGCAGGACCCGCTGACGGGCTTCCGTCGGAGCCCATCAACGGGTCTGCGAGCCTGCCGCTCAGCTGTTGAGCGGGTAGGAATGACGGCCCGTCGCCTCATCGATCTCAGCGTGGGCCTTCTGCAGCATCTGCGACGCGAGATCCATGAGCGCACGAGCGCCAGCGATCTCTTCCCCGACCCTCAGCTGCTCCGGGTCGGACGGATGACGCAAGGCATAGCCCCGCGCCCTGATCTCGGAGCCGTCCCCGAGCCTGACCAGGGCCGCCGCACTCGTGCGGGGGCCCTCCTCGGTGAATTCGAGCTCCACATGCCACCCGACGAGCGTGCCCATGGTGCATCACCTCCAAGGGGTCGTCACCCTTCCCTCCAGGGTGCGCCCGCGGCAGGGGCGGCGCGAGCCGGGACCCATCGGCTCCCGACCGACAGGCCGCGTCGGGCAGCGGTCAGCCCCCGGTCAGGGTCGCCGCCACCGACTGGAACCACGCTCCGTACGAGAACGGCTCGGGCGGGTTGACCTCCATGCCGAGCTCTGCGGCGGCCAAGGCGTAGTCGCCTTCGTCCAGCGGGAGGGCGAGCAGCTCGTGGAGCTCGCCGACGAGGCGGGCGACGATCTGCCGGTCGGTGGTGGCGGCGTAGTCCGCGACCGCGGCCTCGTGGTCGGGGAACTCGTCGACGATGTCCTGCGAGAACCAGCCGCTCAGCAGCTGCCCGGTCTCGGGGAACCGTGCGTGCCACTCCCAGTGGGTCTGCGGGGTCGCCGGCGGCGGCACCTCGCCGTCCTCGATGCTCTGCTTGAGGTGGTCGGCGAGCACGAGGAGCCAGCCACCGATGGCGGACTGGGGAATCCCGACGTCGGGGACGGCGTAGAACTCGTCGAGGTCGATCCGCAGGCGCCCCGAGGGGTTGCGGCTGTACTCGCGCAGCTGGCGCTCCGCCTCCGCGATGGCCCAGGGGCGGGTGTGCCAGGTGTGGCGCAGGTAGGCGTCCAGCGCACGGCTGCGCCGCTCCGCCGTGTCGTCGGCCGGCTGGCCGAGGTAGGCGCGCAGCACCTGATCGAGCTCGCCGTGGCGCCGGTCGTGTTCGAGGGGCTTCATGGACACGGTCGGTCGCCTCTACGGGTAGAACGGGACGGTCGTCAGGACGACGAATCCGTACGGGCTGGCGGGCTCACGGCGCAGGACGACGCGGGCGGCACGGACGTCGACGGGCCCCTGGCCGGCGAGCAGCATCGCCTCCAGCTGCACCCGGCATGGATTGGTCCTCCCAGGGCTCAGATGTCGTCGAATGCCCAGAACAGCCCGACCTCGGTGTCGGAGACGATGACCAGGCCGGCGTCCTCCCCGTAGAGGGTCATCGGGGTGTAGCCCCAGTGGGACGCCCCGAAGTCCAGCGTGTCGTCCTTGCGCGCGCCGACGGTGACGTTGGTGTAGCAGGTGAACGTGTCCCCGTAGCGGGCGAGGAGGGCGCGGGCCATGCTCTGCAGCTCGGCGAAACTCTCGGTGAACCTTTCGAGGTTCCGCAGGGTGCAGCCGCCGTCGGTGAGCGCGAGGAGGAGGTTCTCGGCACTCGCACGGTTGATCTGGTGCAACCGTTCCCCGATGTCGGCCGGGGTGAGCGGGCGGGACGGGTCGTCCCTGAAGGACGGGCGGCAGAACGGGACGGCGGGGTGTTCCGAAGAACGCTCGTTCGCGGTGTCGTCGAGCCCGGCCCAGCCGCGCGGGTCGGGGACGGCGCGCCCCATGACGGCGAGCACGTCGGCCCGCCAGTCCTCGTGCTCGCGCGGACCGGTGGCGATGAACGCGAACCCGTCGTCGTACAGGTGCAGTACCGCAGATTCCCAGCACTCCTGGTCAAGGGACATCGTCGAAGAGCCTTTCTCACAAAGCGCTGGGCATGGACGTCATGACGGTGAACGGAGGGTTGCGGCTGCTGTCGTACTTGATCCTCGTGTCGATGCCCTTCACATCCTGCGCCTCGGCTTTGATGCCGCCCTGCTTGAATCCGGACAGCGGATCGTTCGGGTCGGTCGGCTGCTTGCTCACACTGCGGCCGCTGACCTCACCATTGGGCGCCGGCGCCAGGAAGGGCTGCACTTTGCCCTCCTCCGGCGGCGGGGGCCCCTTGATCCAGGCCTCGATCGCCGCAGCGTTGTAGTTGAGGTTGTATTCGGTGAGTTCCTGCGCCCGCTGGTAGTTCGGGAAGGCCGACGAGCCGCTCGGCTTCGGCTTGCCCTGCGGCCAGGCGGCGGTCGGGCCGCTCTGCTGCTGGTCGCGCAGGCGCTGCGCCAGCTGCTCGTCCGTCTTGGCCACGTGCTTGTCCAGTGTGTGGCCGTCGGCCATGTACTCATTGGCCGCCAGGTCCAGCGTGTGCTTACCGGTGGCCGAGTCGATCTTCAGCCAGGTCTGCGAGGTGCTCTTGAAGTCTTCCAGGGCCCGGGCGCCGAAACCGTGGGTGCGGGCGACGCCGGCCTCGTACTTCGGGGCGCTCATGTGCGCTTCGTCCAAGACGTCCTTGAGCGCTTCCATGCGCGTGGTGAGGCCGTTGACGTCGAACTTCAGCAGGAGCCCGGTGGCCCCGCCAACCCCGCTGGCCACACTGGTGACATACGTACGTACGCCTAAGAGTTTCGCAGGTGGACCACCAGGGTCACCTGCGTATGCGCACTCATGTTCCATGTCCTCGCAGGGAGTTCACTGGATCCATGACCTCGAACACCGCCCGCCGGCCCCGCGCCTTCGTCGCGCCGCTCGTCTCCACCCTGCTGACGCTGCCGATGGCCGCGGTCGCGTTCTTCTTCGTCGGGTTGTCCCCGATGGCGTGCGACTCCTGCGGGGACGCGGCGAGCGACCGGTTCGACGCCTCCTACGGCATCGCCTTCCCCGTGTTCGCGTCCGGCCTGGCCGTGGTCCTGGTCCTGTTGCTCGCCGCATGGGCCCTGCCCCGGCAGCGGCGCCACGCCGCCGCCAGGGTCTGGTTCGCGGTGGCCGCCCCGGCGGCGGTCGTCCTCGACTTCGTCGTCTTCAACGGCCTCGTCGACTGGCCGTAGGGCGGGTCAGGCGTTGCGCAGCCAGCCCGCGACCTCGGTCGCCCAGTAGGTGAGGATCGTGTCGGCGCCGGCCCGCTTGATGCCCAGCAGGGTCTCCAGGATGGCGCGGTCGCGCTCGATCCAGCCCTTCTCCGCCGCCGCCTCGATCATCGCGAACTCGCCGCTGATCTGGTACGCCGCCACCGGGACGTCCACCGCCTGCGCCACCCGGTAGAGGATGTCGAGGTAGAGGCCGGCCGGCTTGACCATCACCATGTCCGCACCCTCCTCCAGGTCGAGGGCGAGCTCCCGCAGGGACTCCCGGGCGTTCGCCGGGTCCTGCTGGTACGTCTTGCGGTCGCCCTGCAGCGAGGAGGCGACGGCCTCGCGGAAGGGACCGTAGAAGGCGGAGGTGTACTTCGCCGTGTACGCGAGGATCGAGACGTCCTCGTGCCCGGTCTCGTCCAGCGCGTCACGGATGACGCCGACCTGCCCGTCCATCATCCCGCTCGGCCCGACCACGTGGACGCCCGCGTCCGCCTGGACCTGCGCCATCTCGGCGTAGCGCTCCAGCGTCGCGTCGTTGTCGACGCGCCCGTGCTCGTCCAGCACGCCGCAGTGGCCGTGGTCGGTGTACTCGTCCAGGCACAGGTCCGACATGATCACCAGGTCGTCCCCGACCTCGGCCTTCACGTCGCGGATCGCGACCTGCAGGATGCCGTCCGGCTCGGTGCCCGCCGTGCCCAGCGCGTCCTTGTTCTCGTCGGCCGGAACACCGAACAGCATGATCCCGGCGACCCCCGCCTCGACCGCCTCGACGGCGGCCTTCCGCAGCGTGTCCCGGGTGTGCTGCACGACGCCCGGCATCGCGGAGATCGCCAGGGGCTCGCTGATGCCCTCCCGGACGAACGCCGGGAGGATCAGGTCCGAGGGGTGCAGCCGGTTCTCCGCGACCATCCGCCGCATCGCCGGGGTGGTGCGCAGCCGGCGGGGCCGCGAGCCGGGGAAGGATCCGTACGCGCTCATCTTCAGTCGCCTCTTCGAGCATCGACAGCAGTCCGGACAAGGGTAGAGCCCGGGCCCCCCGCTCCCGGGCCCCACCCGTCCGCGGACCGCTGTCCGGTCCGTGCGACCGGTCAGTGCGAGAGCTCCACCGACAGGTACGGGGCCAGCGCCCGCAGGAAGTCCGGCGCGTCGAACATCGCCGCGGCCGAGGCCACGCCCGTCGTCCGGGTGCGCCCGGACAGGAGGCGCTCGACGGCCTCCACCGCCAGGGGCGCGGTGACCGCGTAGATGTCCTGGCCGTGGGCCGTGGCGCGGCGTTCGACGCCGCCGGCCCGGACGACGACGTCGACGACGAAGGTCTGGTCCGACCGGCCGAGGTCGTCGACGGCCTCCGGCGCCGGCGTGTCCGCCCCGGCCAGGTCCCGCGCGGCTTCCACCGCCATGTAGGTGCGCACCTCGGGCACGGCCACGTGGCTGGGCACGGTGACGACATCGGCCATGGTGAACTCCGCGATCACGGTCCGCCGGCCGAGCGGCTCGGGGAAGACCCATTCCTGCTCCGCCAGCTGGTCGTCGTGGTACTGCAGGGTCCCGTCCGTGAACCGCACCCGGCGGCCCGCGCGGCGTTCGTGGGACACCGCGCCCGCCTCTCTGGTGCCCGCCGTGGGCTGCCAGCTGCTCAGCCCGTACGCGACATGCACCTCGTCCGCCGCGGTCCACTCGCCCATGGCCGCGCCGACCAGCAGGTCGCCCAGGCCCCCGTAGAAGGCCATGGCCGGCACCACGGGCACCTCCGCCTTGCGGGCCGTCTCCGCGTGGTCGGCGAACATGGCCGCGTTCGCCTCGATCTCCGCCGCGACGTCGACGTACGGGATTCCCGCGCGCAGAGCCGCCTCGACGACCGGGCCGCCCGTCACCGCGAACGGTCCCGCAGCGTTGATGACGGCCGCCGCTCCGGCGAGGGCACGGTCCAGGGAGGCCGGGTCGTCCACGGTGGCCGGGCGCACGAGTACGTCCGCGTCCCCGGCCGCCAGCGCCTCCAACCGGGCTTCGTCGCGGCCGGAGATGACGGTGGCGATGCCGCGCCTGCGGAGCTCGGCGACGATGAAACGACCGGTGTGTCCCGTCGCCCCGTAGACCACCACCGCGCCCGTCGTACGCGCCTTGCCGTCCGTGCCCACCGTGCTCATGGCTCTCCCCGCTCGCGCCGTGCCCGTCGTCTCGATGAACCCCAAGTCTCAAGGACGGCGGGGCCCGACCGTGATGGTCCGGAACGACATCACCCGTACACTTTCGGACATGCCCACAGTCGCCCTGGCGGCCGCCGGTCACCTGCTGCACTTCGAGCTGGCGGTGGCCTACGAGATCTTCGGCAATCCCCCGCTCGACGCCCCGCAGGGCTGGTACGACGTACTGCTCTGCGGCCCGGGCCCGCTGCGCGTCGGCCCGTTCACCGTCGAGCCCGACCACGGCCTGGACCGCCTGGTCCGGGCCGACACCGTGATCGTGCCCGCGTGCGCCGACGTGGACGAGCCGCCGCCTCCCGAGCTGGTCGACGCCGTACGCGAGGCCCACGCCGCGGGGGCCCGGGTCGCCTCCCTGTGCACCGGGGCCTTCGTGCTCGGCGCCGCGGGCCTGCTGGACGGGCGGCGGGCCACCACCCACTGGGCGCACGCCGCGGAGCTGAGCACACGCCATCCTCTGGCCGAGGTCGACCCGGACGTGCTCTACACGGACAACGGCAGCGTGCTCACGGCCGCGGGCAAGGCCGCCGCCGTGGACCTGTGCCTGCACCTGATCCACCTCGACCACGGCGCCGCCGTCGCCAACTCCATCGCCCGCCGCCTCGTCATGGCCCCGCACCGGCCCGGCGGCCAGGCCCAGTTCGTGGCCACCCCGGTCCAGGTCACGGGCGGCGACCACCAGCTCGCCGGGCTGCTCGCCTGGGCCCAGCAGCGCCTCGACCGGCCGCTGACCGTCACCGACATGGCGCGCAGGGCCGGTACGAGCCCGCGCCACCTGGGACGGCAGTTCCGGGCGGTCACCGGCCGGACCCCGCTGCAATGGCTGCTGACCCAGCGGGTCCGGCGGGCGCAGGAGCTGCTGGAGGCCACCGACGAGACCGTCGAGGCGGTCGCCGTCGCCACCGGCATGGGTACGGCGACGACGCTGCGGCGCCAGTTCAAGCGGGTCGTCGGCGTCCCGCCCGACAGCTACCGGCGCGCGTTCCGCAGCGCGAACCCCAGCTGACCGGCCGGACGCCGCCCAGGAACCGGGCCCGCCGGCCCGCCGGCCGTACTGCGGGGCGGCGGGACGAACGAAGGGGCCCGGGCGCGGCA
>NZ_JBSGZP010000122.1:0-14078 GCF_053611065.1 Streptomyces sp. NPDC054840 | reverse complement strand
GCCTGGTAGCCGGCGAACAGGTCGGCGAGACCCGCCGGAGGCTCGCGCCAGCCGGACGGCGCGGGTGCGGGCTGCCGGCGCCCGATCCGGACCGAACGGAGCTTCGGCAGGTCCGTGCGGCGCCGCAGGTCGGCGGTGGCCAGGGCGATGCGCACACCGGTCCAGTCCTCGCCGGTGCGCTGGGCGACCGAGGCGCGCAGCACCAGACGGGCGTCGCCGTCGCCCTGACGGTGCGTGAGCCGGTAGGCCGGAACCCAGACGGCGCCCGGGACGCCGTACTCCAGCTCCAGCTCGACCTCCCCGCCGCCTCCCCCGTGGTGTCGAGGGTCAGGAGCGCGGAGACCGTGGTCTCCACATGTGCCGACGGAGCGTCGGTGGAGGCGCGGGCGAGCCGGTCCGCGGCGATGCCGAGCTCGTGCCCGACGAGGCGCAGCGCGTCCTCCAGCTCGACGAGGCGGGCGTGCAGCCCCGTCAGCCTGGTTTCGGTGAAGTCGGCGAGCTCCAGCCACGCGTCGACCGGGGTGCGACGGTGCGGGGCCTCGGAGTCAGGGGCGGGCGGTACCGGCCGCAAGGCCCTGACCTCGTCGATCAGCACCCGTTGGCGGTCCCGGCGGCCCAGCGCCGCCGCATACTCGTCGCGCAGCCGTTCGACCTCGCGCCGCAAGGTATCGGGTGCGCCCGCGCCGCGCGGCTCGGCCTCGACCTCCACCCGGGCCTCGGTCACGCGCACCCCGGGCGCGCCCAGCACACTCGCCCGCAGCGAGCCCGGATCCAGCGAGCGGGGCAGCCCCGTCACGCGCACCCGCCCGTCCGCCGGCACGCTGCCCCGGACCAGCCGGCGGCAGACCGCGCCCTGCGCGTACACCACGACCGAGTCGAGGGTCGAACCCCACCGCTGTGCCGTCTGCGTCGTCATGTACTCCGCCCCCCGATGCGTCCGTGCCGATCGAAGCCTACGCCCGCGCGGTGCGCGGGTCCCCGTCGCGTCCCCATGTCAGTGGCCTGTCGTACGGTCAGGGTGTGTGCACGTCCGACGAAGTCCGTGAAATCGCCCTCGCCCTCCCGGAGACGACCGAGAAGGAAGCCTGGGCCATGCCCACCTTCCGGGTCGCCGGGAAGATGTTCCTGACCCTGCCCGACAGCGGGACATCGCTGGCCGTCCGCTGCCCGAAGGAGGAACGCGACGAGCTGGTCCGCGCCGAGCCCGAGAAGTTCTGGGTCGCCGACCACGAGGCGTCCTCCGCCTGGGTCAGGGCGCGCCTCGCCGCCCTCGACGACCCCGACGAGCTCCGGGCCATCGTCGTCGACTCCTGGCGCCAGGCCGCGCCGCCCGGTCTGGTCAAGGACCACCCCGACCTCGTGCCCGAGCGCCCGTCCTGAAGCGCTGAGCGGCGCCGCCACCGGCGCGGACCGGCGGGCACCGGCGCGCACCGGCACGCGCACGGGCTCGCCGGGACGGGCGGGTACCGACGGGAGGCGGGATATGGAGAGACCATGGTCAGGTGCGAAACGTTCCGGGGCGCGATCAGAAGGCCGACCGACGTGCGCTGAGAGAGGCACTGGTCGGGGCCTGCGCCGACGCGGGAGCGTCCATAGGCATGCTGTACCTGCCCGACCCCGACCCCACTCGGGGCGTCCTGCACCTGACCCTGACCTCCGGACTCTCCCGCGAGTTCGCCGCACCCTGGTCGCGGGTCGGCCTGGACGACCCCATCCCGGTGGCCGACGCGGTCCGCGAGGACCGGCTCGTCTGGCTCGGCGGCCAGGAGGACACGGCCCGCCGCTATCCGCGCCTCGGGCTCGTCCTCCCGTACGACTTCGCGCTCGCCGCCGTCCCCCTCACCGCGGAATCCGCCGACCGGACGCCCGAGCCCACCGGGGCCGGCCTGGTGATGCTGTGGCCCGGCTCGCACGGGCCCGACCTCGACGAGCGGGAACGCAAGGCCCTGGAATCGGCCCGCAGCCTCCTGACGCGCATCCTGCTGCGAGCCGCCGGCGACGGCCTGCCGCTGAGGCCGACAGCGCATCCGGTCGTCCTGCGACCGCTCCCCGCACCCACACCGGGCCCGGCCGAGGCGGCGGCCACGACGGCCTTCGTCCGGCGCCTCCCCGGAGGCAACTGCGCACTCGACCTGAACGGCACCATCACCTTCATCACCCCGGAGGCGGCCGACCTGCTCGGCGCGCCCGTCTCCGGCCTGCTCGGAGCCCTGCCCTGGGAGGCCCTTCCCTGGATGGACACCCCCGCCATCGAGAACCACTACCGGGCCACCGCGATGAGCCGACTGCCCCGGAGCTTCATCGCCGAACGCCCCACCGGACAGCGGCTGCGCTTCGACCTCTACCCGGACAACACCGGCATCAGCGTCCGCATCACCACGGTGAGCGAGCAGCCCTCCGTATCGGCGCCCGTTCCGCCGGCGGACCCCGACAGGCCCCCACCCAGCCGCGCCACCGCTCTCTACCCGCTCATGCTGCTCGCCGCCACCCTCACCGAGGCCGCCCACGCGCAGGACGTCGTGGAGAAGGCCGCGGACCAGATCGTTCCCTCGCTGGGAGCCCGCGCCCTGGCCCTCCTGGCCGAGCAGGACGGGCGCGTGCGGATCGTCGGCCACCGCGGATACTCCGCCGAACACCTGGCGGAGCTCGACGGCACCCCCGTCTCGGCCGACACCGCCATCACCCACATCCTGCGCACCGCGACCCCCCTTTTCTTCGGCGACGTGGGCGAGCTCCTGGCCGCCCACCCCGACGCGGCGATCGAGCACGGCATGGCCGCCTGGGCGTTCCTGCCCCTGATCGCCTCCAACCGCCCCATCGGCTCCCTCGTCCTCGCCTACGGACACCCTCGCGTCTTCGCCCCCGGCGAGCGCGCCGTCCTCACCTCGATCGCCGGGCTCATCGCGCAGGCCCTGGACCGCGCCCGCCTCTACGACGCCACCCACCAGCTCGCCCGCAGCCTGCAGACCGGCCTCCTGCCCCACACCCTCCCCCGCGTCCCCCACCTCGACGTGGTCGCCCGCTACCTGCCCGCCGCATACGGCCTCGAGATCGGTGGCGACTTCTACGACCTCATCCGCATCGACGACACCACCGTCGCGGCCGCCATCGGCGACGTCCAGGGCCACAACGTGAACGCCGCCGCCCTCATGGGCCAAGTCCGCACCGCCGTTCACGCGGGGGCCGGAGCACCCCCGGAAGAGGTCCTCGCCCGCACCAACCGGCTCGTGACCGACCTCGAACCCGGGCTGTTCACCAGCTGCCTGTACGCCCACATCGACCTCGCCGGCCACACCGTCCGCCTGGCCTCCGCCGGCCACCCGCCGCCCTTGTTGCGCCACCCCGGCGGGGCGACAGAGATCCTGAACCTGCCGGCCGGACTGCTCCTGGGCATCGAGCCCGGGGCCTCGTACACGGCCGTCGAGATCCCCTTCAGCCCCGGAACCCTCCTCGCCCTCTACACCGACGGGCTCGTCGAAGCCCCCGGCCGGGACATCGAGGACGCCATCGGCGCGGTCGCGGGCCGTATCTGCGTCGCCCCCGAGCACCAGCCGCTCGGCGACCTGGCGGACGAACTCATCGAGCACGCCCGCCGCGACGGCCCCCGCCCCGACGACATCGCCCTCCTGCTGCTGCGCACCGAGGGCCCGGAGGAACGCTCCGCGGTTCCTCACCGCCCCTGAACCACCGCGCCGCCCGAAGCGGCGGCGCTCGTCGGCCGGCGCCCGAACGCACCAGCATCACGCCGGTGTTGGCCCCGCTCAGCACCCCCGCCGAAGAAGGTCGGCGCCCGCGCCCGCCGACGCTCCGGGGCCGGAGGCGGGGTCGGTATTTTCAGCCATTTCTTGGCATGGCCCTGACAGTCTCCTGACACTTCAAGGCGGCTGTGGGACTCTCCCGGCACGCACTCCGCACACTCTGTGAGGCCCCGCGCCTCGCCCACCCCCACCAGTACGTGGCATGGAGGAGCGAACCATGAGGCACATCCTGCACGGCATCCGTACCCCCCGTATCTCACGCCTCGCCGGTATCGCGACGCTGGTCGTCGCGGCGGCATTCACCGGCACAGGCACCGGCACCGCCCTCGCGCACAGCACCGGCGCCTCGGCCGTCGACCAGAAGGTCGACGGTGTGATGGCGGTCGCCGGCAACAGTTGTAGCTGGACCAACGCGAGCACCAGTGCCGTTCCCCCGAACGCCCTCACCGTCGACCGTACGACGATCAACGCGCCGGGCGGCAATCTGGCCTGCGGTGGCGGCATCGCCGCCACGCTCAACAACAACCCCGCCTTCACCTTCGACGAGGCCGCCGGCACGGCGCGGACCGATCTGATCGACATCACCGGCAGGCAGAGCTTCATCTCCTGCCGCTACAAGGCGACGGGCATCGTGTGGGACCGCGACGCCACGAGCGGGAAGTACGTCAACCGGGCCTTCACCGCCGCCAAGACCTCGGGCAGCTTCCTGTGCCCGGGATCGGTCACCACCCCCGCCGGTGACGCGTCCATGCTGTTCCACTGAAAACGGAGTCCGGCTCCGGGCCGGGCCGACCGGGCCCGCCTCGGATCGGTCCGGACCAGGTCAGCCGGCCGCCGGGCGGACGTCGGGGCCGGGCGGACATGAACGGTCCGCCCGGCCCGGTCCACCTGCTGGACGCGTACTTCTACCCGGGAGACCTGCTGCTCGCCGTCCTGGGCCGACCCGAATCGGCCGGGGCACTCCTCCCGGGCCTGCGGGAGGAGCTGACGGCCGTCGTCGCGGGTCTGTCCGAAAAGGAGACGGCGGAGCTCACGGCCTACGGGCCGACCGGGTGGTGGAGTTGAGCGGTCGGCTCCACGGCTGCATCACCGTGGGGCGGGGCATCGAGCAAGAAGAGCAACCCCGACGGTCGAACCGGACGGCGGGAGCCCCCGTGTGAGGGGCATGAACACGCCTTCCCCCGGCCTCCGCGCGAGAGCCTCCGAGTACGCACTCCTGCCGCTGCGCCTCTTCCTGGGCGTCACCTTCGTCTACGCCGGTCTGGACAAGCTGACCGATCCGGCGTTCCTGTCGGCCACAGGCGACGGCTCTATCGGCCAGCAGATGGAGGCGGTGCGGGACGCCGCGGGCATTCCCGCGCTGATCGACCTCTCCCTGAGCAGGCCGGTCGCCTTCGGCATCGCGATCGCCCTCGGCGAGCTGGCCGTCGGACTGGGCGCCCTGGCCGGCCTGCTGACCCGCCTCGCGGCCCTCGGCGGCGCGCTGATCTCACTCAGTCTGTGGCTGACCATGAGCTGGTCGACCACCCCGTACTACTTCGGCGCGGACGTGATCTACCTGCTGGCCTGGACCCCGCTGATCCTGGCCGGCGCGCCGGCCCTGTCCCTCGACGCGCTGCTCCACCGGCGGCGCGGTGCCGCTACGCGGGTACGCACCGGCTCCGGCCCGGCCCCGGCGCCCGTCGGCTCCCGCGCGGGTGCCAGGCGGGGACGGACCCGGACCCGGGCTCGGGCCCGCGTCAGTCCGTGATCCGCTCCGGCGACCGCACCAGCCGTCCAGCCGTACTTGCTCGTACTCGAAAACGACGGTGCCCCCGCTCCACCGGACCGGAGAGGGGGCACCGCGTGATCAGGAACGGTCAAACGGTTCAGAGGGCGCTCTTCGACGCGTTGTCGACGACGCATTCCTTGTACTCGCTGCCGTCGCCCTTGCCGGTGTACGCCGTGGTGGCCTCGGCCTGCTTCGACGCACCCGCCTTGACCGTGAGAGCGGCGACCTTGGCCCGGGCGGGGGTCGCCGCCGAGGTGGCGTCCCCGCGGAACTTCATGCTGATGTTGTACGTGTAGTCCACCGAGCCGCTGTTGGTGACGGTGATCTTGGCGACGAGGTTCTTGCCCGACGCGTCCATCTTGCACGCGTCGATCTTGATGTCGCGCTCGGCCGTGTTGTTGCCGGATCCGCCGGTGACCGAGGGGCTGCCCGTGCTGCTGCCGCTCGTGCTGCCGGTCGTACTGCCGCTCGTGCTGTCGCTGCCCTGGCTGCCACCGGTGGAGCTGCTGGAATCACTGGAGCCCGAGCCGGAACTGTGGCTGCTGCCACCGCAGCTACCACCGTGGGAGCCGCGGGCTCCGGTGAGTGCGAAGATTGCGATACCGAAGACGGCTCCCGCGCGGACATGGCGAAGCTTCACGTCAACCCCGTTGAAATGTCAGTAGTGAGAGGCCCGACTTGATGGGCGCATGACACCCTAACAGCGGATCGGCGCCCCTCGATCCACCCGTCCACCGCCCGCCGGTGTACCGCGTCGCGCGGTACGGCATCCCGGCGGGGGCTGCGGCTACTTGGGTGGGACCCGCACCCGTGACGTCTTCGTGTTCGCCGTACAGGGCCGTACCGCCGTGCTGTTGGCGCTCTTGGCGCCTGTGACGTCGCTCGTCCTGCCCGAAGTCACTTGAGCGATCCGCCCTTGGCGCCCACCGGCCGATGCTGAGCCGCGGACCCGTTGCAGTCGTACACACGCCTCGGTCAGGGCTCGTAGTCGACCGCGCCGGGGCCAGGGCGGGGGAGGGGAAGGCGCGGCGCGGGGCCCCTCCGCGCCATGGGCACCTGGGCCGCCCGTGACGCGGGCAGCGTCCTGGCCTCCCAAGGGCGCTTCGACCCCCCGCTGGGATCCGGCCACGCCGAGGGGAATGGCGAGGCGACCGCTCGGCGGTGGACCGCAGACGCCGCCGCGCTGGTGACGCGAGTACCGGACGACGGCCTCTTGGGAGGTCGATGGTGCGCTGCCGTCGGCTCATGGTCGCTTCTGCCCGTGCGTGGACGGCGGCGCGGCGTGAGGCGTACGCGAGGGTGGCGGACGCGGGAGTCAACGCGCTTAGCGCCAGGGTCTGGGCGGGGAGTATGCCCTCAAGAGCGCGTCCAGGGCCGTGTCACGGTATCGGAGTTCCCCCAGGATCCAGCCCTCGAGCTGTTGCTGGAGTTCGGCGACCTCGGCATAGGCATGCGCCGCCTCGCGGCAGTCGACCAGTCGCTTCCTCCAGTCTTCCAGCTGCCGTGCGCGATGCTCCTCTTCGTGTGCCGACCGCGCGCCGGCCAGGAAGAAGGTCAAGGTCATGTGGTGGTGCTTCTTCCACTCCTCGCCCGCGGCCTCGGCGGTGACCAGTGCCGCCACTCGTTGCGCGTGCTCGGCCGCTGAGCCGTCCTTGGAACCGGCGTTCGCGCTCGGTGCTTCGTTCATACGGTGACGATAGCCCATTATCGTCGCGGCGACGATAATGCGATGCGGGCACGCCCGTGGCCAGGGCGGCACGTCGCCTGCCGGAGATGACTCCTGGCCCCCTGTCGCGCACGAGACCTTCCGGAGAGCTCAATTGATCACCCGTCAGCGCCTGAACGGGCACGCCCGCTCCATACCCCACCCCATAGCGGCTGCCCGTGCGCTGACCGGCCCGTCCCGCCCGGACCGCCTGGAAGACCCGGTCATCGCCTGGATGCAGCGCGCCCGCACGGTTCTGGGGCTTGTCGCCGTGACCTGGCTGACCCTGGCCTATCCCCTGCGGGAGGGGCGCCAGGACTTCGTGCTCGGCAAGCTGGAGGAACTGCTGATCGGCTGTGCCGTCGTCGTGGGGGCGAGTGTCGTCGGCGTAGGCCTGTGCATCCTCCTGGCCCGCGCGCCCCTGGGGCGCCTGTATTCGCGCCGCCTGGTCGGCCCGCTGCTGGCGCTCGCCGCGCCGGTCCTCGGGGTCGGTGTGATCTAGCTGATGACGGCAGCGTTGAAGGGCGACCTCATATCGCCCTCGGACGTGGGCCCGCACGACATCACCTTCGGACTCTTCGGCAGCTTCCTGGGTTCGGTCTTCACCGGATTCCTCATCGTGCTGCTGTTCGTCGTGGCGGCCCTCGTCTGCGTCGTCGTTCTCGTCGCGGCGGTGCTCTTCACTCTGACCGCCCTGGTCGTCGGGCTGAACTCGTTCTTCCGCGCAGGGGATGTGCACGAGCTGCTGCCGGCCCTGCTGTCACCCTTGCTGGTCTGGTCCCTCTTCGGCTTCCAGCTCTTCGACGGACCGGATGTGGCCGCACCACCCGAGGTCCTCTACGCGTTCATGCTCGGCGGCCCGCTGTCGGTGTCCGCGCTGTCGCTGTGGGAGATACGGCGCCTGCGCACGCGGTACGGCGTGACGCTGGGCTCGCTCCTCGGCCGTTGACCACCCGTCTGGACGGACCGCGTCCGCGTACGTGCGTGGCATGGCGACGGGATACGGACGGGGCATGTGCAGCAGGCCCACGCCAAAAGGGGCACACCTGAGGACCTCTGTCGTGCCGACGTACGATGCGACTCTGTCGGCCAGGCGGACATGTCGCGTCCCAGGGCACGTCACCCGCCCGAGGCGTCCTCGCCCTCCCAGCGCAGCAGGTCACCCGGCTGGCACTCGAGCACCTCGCAGAGCGCGGCGAGCGTCGCGAAGCGCACCGCCTTGGCGCGGCCGTTCTTGAGTACGGCCAGGTTGGCGGGCGTGATTCCTACGCGGTCCGCGAGCTCGCCCACGGACATCTTCCGCCTGGCCAGCATCACGTCGATATCAACGGCGATCGGCATCAGATCACCTCGTCCAACTCTGCCTGCATCCGCCTGGCTTCGCCGTCGCGCGCGACGGCCTGGGCGAGCAGCATCCGCAGCACGAGAACGATCAGTGCGACGCCCAGGATGGCCACGCCGACCCCGCCCATGATGACGGTGACGCCCGGATCCTCCCGCTGGCCCGGCGCGTTGAGGGCCGTGACGGCGAACCATAGAAGGGCAACCGCCACGATCGCACCGATCACCATGTCCACGTACCGGAAGGCGGTGTGGGAGAACACGGTTCCGCGTCGCACCATCGTCACCAGCCGCCATACACAGACGAGGGCTGCCTGGGCCGACGCCATGCCCAGGATCACGATCACCCGCAGCGGGGTCAGTGGGAGTGACCCGTCCTCCGGGTCGTTCCCACTGATCAACGTCCACATCATTCCCGCCTGTACGAACACGGTGCCGGCGAGCACCACCGCGAGCACGGCGCGCAACGCATGCACTGCCAGCTTTCCCATGATCCACCCTTCCATCGATTGGCGATGGAAATCTATCGACTTCCGATAGGTGGGGCAAGTGCTGGAACGGAGAAGGGCTGCGGCTGCGGCAGGCCCTCGGGACGTGTGCCCGTCGACGCCGACCGTCCTTGGTGCCTGGGCGGCCGCTCACGTTACGTCGCGATGACTGATGCCTGCCGCAGGGCCCACGTCATAGCGTCAGCGACGTCGCCAAGCGCCATGCGCCGAGCGCCAGGCCAGCACAAAGCCGGCACCGAGCAAACGAAAGCAGGACCCGTGCGCAAGCTCACCTACTACGTCGGAACCACCCTCGACGGATTCATCGCGGGCCCCGACGGCCAGGTCGACTTCTTTCCCTTCGAGGGCGATCTCGCCGCCGCACTGCTGGCGGAGTACCCCGAGACGATCCCGGCCCACGGGCGGGGGCCGTTGGGCCTCGACGGAGTCGCCAGCAAACGGTTCGACACGGTCCTGATGGGCCGTGCCACGTACGAGCCCGGTCTCTCGGCCGGTGTCACCAGCCCCTACCCGCACCTGAAGCAGTACGTCTTCTCCCGCACCCTTGCCCGGCTCGACCCCGCCGTGGAGGTCGTCGCCACGGACCCGGTGGCGTTCGTCCGCGGCCTCAAGAGGCAGGACGGGGCGGGCATCTGGCTGTGTGGCGGGGGGAACCTGGCCGGGCAGCTGCTGGAGGAGATCGACGAGTTGATCATCAAGCGTTACCCGGTCGTCATCGGCTCCGGCATACCGCTTTTCGACGCGCCGTTCCGCCCGGACGGCTTCAAGCTGACCGACTCCCGGGTCTTCAACACCGGCGCCGCCATCACCTCCTATGCGAAGGAGACGAGCGTCCCGACACTGCTCCGCCCCACCACCGAGGCCGACCTCGACCGCGTCACCGCCGTGACGGTCGACGAACCCGTCGGCTGGATCGCCGCCGACCGGTACCTCGAGGAACTCGAGGAGGGCATGTACCGCCCGGAGTGGACCTGGATCGCCGAGCAGGCCGGCCGGGTGGTGGCCCGGGCCCTGTGGTGGGGGCAGGCGACCAGCGAGCACCCGGTCGCGCTGGACTGCCTGTACGTCGACCCCTCGGTCGCCGATCGCGCGGCCCTCGGGGCCGAGCTGATCAGCGCGGGCCTGCGGGCCTTCGCCGAGCAGGGCGCGGCCAAGCCCCCGCTCTACAACCTGACCTTGCCGAACGGCTGGCGCGAGGACCCCGCCACGGTCGCGGCCGGCGACTGGCGGCGGGACGCCGCGCTGGCGGCCGGACTGACCGACATGGTCGAGCGCCTGCGCCTTGAATGGACACCCGAGGCCGGGCTCCCCGCCTCCAGTGGGCGCCTCGTGTTCACCGAGGGTACGGACGAGGAGTTCCTGGACGTCTTCCGACGGATCGCGGTGGGCAGCCTGGACGGCGAGACCCGCCGAAACCTGGTGGCCATGGGAGCGGAAGCCACCGCCCGCGAGGAGGTGGACTTCTACCTCGGCTGTCCGGGAGAGCGGTCGTGGTGGCGCATCGCCCGCACCCCCGACGGCCAGGTCGCCGGGCTGGCCCTGCCCTCCGCGACGCCGTACAACCGGAACGTCGGCTACCTGGGCGTCGTTCCCGAGCTGCGCGGACAGGGATACGTCGACGACGTGCTCGCCGAGATCACCCGGGTGCAGGTGGAGGCGGGGGCCGAGCTGATCACCGCCACCACCGACACCGACAATGCGCCGATGGCCGCCGCCTTCGCCCGGGCCGGCTACCGGACCGCGCAGACCCGGCTGATCTGGTCGGAGCCGGAGCCGAATCCCGCGTCATGAGCCCGGCCGCGTCGTGAGCCGCGTCATGAGCCGTGTCATGAGCCCGGCCATCTCATGACGCCAACAGGCCGGCGAGTTCGGTGCGGGAACGGACACCCAGTTTCGGGAAAGCGCGATAGAGGTGGTGCCCGACCGTGCGCGGGCTCAGGAACAACTGGGCGCCGATCTCCCGGTTGCTGGCGCCGGCCGCCGCCAGCCGGACCACCTCGCGCTCCTGCGGGCTCAGCACGCTGAGCGGACCGTCCTCGCGAGCCGTCAGCCCGGTCCCCCCACCCGCAGCGCCGAGTTCCGTCCGGGCCCGGTCGGCCCAGGGCCGGGCACCCAGCCGTTCGAAACCGTCGAGAGCGGCGCGCAACTGGTCCCGGGCGTCGATATGGCGGCGCACGCGGCGCAGCCACTCCCCGTACAGCAGCGCCGTACGCGCCCGGTCGTAGTCGCTGCCGCCCTCGTGCAGGGCCAGCGCCGCGACGAAGTGCTCCTCGGCCTCACTGTCCGGGCCGGTCAGGGCCTGGCAGCGGCGGGCCGACGCGGCGAGGGCGGCCTGTCCCAGCGCGGTCGCCCACTCCCCGAGCAACCGGGCCGCGTCCGACGCCCGTTCCGGGCGGCCGGCCCGCACCGCGGCCTCGATCACATCCGGCAGCAGAGGCAGGCAGAGCAGTGGGTGGCTCACCTCCCCGCCGGCCTTCTCCAACTGCTCCAAAGCCGCTTCCGCGCGGCCCAGGCCGAGTTCGAGCAAGCCCCGCGCCCACAGGGCGTCCGCCGTCCCCCGACCCACCCCGCGCGGGCGGGTGTACTCCAGCGCCTCGCCGGTCAGCGTACGGACCCGCTCCTCCTCGCCCCGGACGGCGGCCGGCACCGCCAGAGCGGCACGCAGGTGGGCGGCCCGGTGGGCCAGGTCGTAGCACTCGGCCAGCCGGAGCGCCTCGACAGCACGGACCGACGCCTCGTCATGGTGGCCCAGCGACAGCTCCACCTGGACCAGCAGATGCAGAGCGGTGGGCAGCCAGCCGCTGACGCCCTGGTCGCGGCAGTGCGCGACGACTCCGGCAGCCACCTCCCGGGCCGCCGAATGATCGCCCGTCAACTGCAGGTAGATCCCGGTCATCAGGCGGTCCATCACACCATCGGCCGGGGCGTCCACGAGTGTGCGGACGGCTTCCAGCGCGCCGGGCACGTCGCCGCCGAACAGCTTGGCCGGTACGGCCAGCACCGGCAAGGAGGGGGAGCGGAGCGCGATCTCCTCGATCAGCGCGGCGTCCCCGGCGCAGTACGCAGCGTGGACCGCATCGGTCAGCAGCGAGGCCACCATGTCCGGGCGCTCGACGCCCGCCCTGTCCGCGCTGTCGACCAGGATCCGGGCCGCCGTCTCCGGCCTGCGGTAGCCCAGCTCCACCACGGCCCGGGCGCGCGCGAAGCTCGCCGCCACGCCGGGGTCCTCCAGCGGCAGCGGTACCCGGTCGGCCAGCGCTCCGCACCGCTCGTCCTGTCCGGCATCCGCGGCCCGCTGCGCCGCCGACACCAGCCGCCGCGCCCGCACCTGCGGATCCGCGGTGAGCTGGGCGGCACGCTCGTACGCGGCGGACGCGGACGCCATCGCTTGCCGACTGTCGGCCCACTCGGCGACACGTTCCAGCTCCTCGGCGACCCTCTCGTCCGGGCCCGTCGATGCGGCGGCCAGGTGCCAGGCACGCCGGTGGGCCTGGCCGGCCTCACCCAGTGCTCCGGCCAGCGCCCGGTGCGCGCCGATCCGCCGGGCGAGCGGGGCGCCCTGGTATGCGGCGTACCGCACCAGCGGGTGCCGAAACCGCAGCGCCTCCCCGGAGAGCAGGAGGAACCCGGCGCGCTCGGCCGGCGCCAGGTCCTCCACCGCACAGCCGAGCCGGCCCGCGGCCCGCAGCACTACGGTGAGGTCCCCCGTGTCGTCGGCGGCTGCCACCAGCAGCACCACCTGAGCGGCCTCGGGAAGCCGCCGGAGCTGTTCCAGGAAGCCGTCCTGGAGCCCGTTCGGCAGCCCGGCGGCCGCGTCCGGCAGCGCGGACGGGCCCAGCCGGCCGGCCCGCTGGGCAGGAGTGAGCGCGGCCGACAACTCGATCAGAGCCAGGGGGTTGCCCCGGGCCTCCTCGATGACGCGGTCCACGACGTACGGCGGCAGGTTCGGCACCAACTCGGCCGCGTCCGCCCGGCCCAGTCCTTCGACCAGCAACCGGGGCAGCCCCTTCACGGCGGCACCGGGAGCTCCGTCGCGGACCGCGAAGAGCATCACCACGCCCTCCGCCCGCAGCCGGCGCGCCGCGAAGGTCAGCATGTCCACCGACGGCTGGTCGAGCCACTGCGCATCGTCGACCAGACACAGCAGGGGACGGTCGGCCGCAGCCTCGGACAGAAGTGTGAGCACCGCGAGTCCGACGCTGAAACGATCGCGCACGCTCTCACTGCTCAGGCCGAACACCGACCGCAGGGCGG
The DNA here is from genome assembly GCF_053611065.1 of Streptomyces sp. NPDC054840. NCBI lineage: Bacteria > Bacillati > Actinomycetota > Actinomycetes > Kitasatosporales > Streptomycetaceae > Streptomyces > Streptomyces sp. NPDC054840. The sequence continues at coordinate 740 of NZ_JBSGZP010000122.1, read as the reverse complement.
CCGCTTGCGGCTCCGGCAGCGCGTCGACCAGATCCAGCACCGGCAGAAAGAGCTGGTGCAGCCCACCGAAGGCCATCTCCATCTCCGACTCGATGCCCTCGACCCGCAACACCCGCGCACCGTGTGGCCGCCCGGCGGCGTGCTCGAGCAGCGCGGTCTTCCCGATCCCCGCCTCTCCGTGCACCAGCAGGACACCGCTCGCCCCCTGGCGGGCGTCCGCGAGCAACTGCTCGATCCGCTCCCGCTCCGCGTACCGCCCCCGCACGACCTACCCCGCCTTCGTTCACCGACCACCCCGCCGGGGCCCGACGGGCCGCGCGACAGCCTCGGGAGACTATCCCGACGATCATCACCCCACCCGCACCAGGTGCCCACCCCGGCAGCGCGGACCGTGAACGGCGGAGGTTCACGTCGGTGCCGCGGTGAGGCCGATGGTGCTGCGGGCCGGGTGTTCACGCCGCGGTCGTCCACCTCCGGGCGCGCGCCTGTCGGCGCAGCTCCGTCCAGGTGCCGCGGGAGCCGCCGTGCGCCGTCCAGTAGGGGTGAGTGTGGAGTCGGCAGGACAGCATGATCAGCCGCCGCCGCAGCGGTGTCGTGCCGGCCCCGGCGGGCACCTTCGCCAGCGCCGTGTAGGTGTCGAGCCACGTGGCCTGGAGCGCGATCAGGTCCTCGGGGAAGTGGAAGGATTCCATCCATTAATTGAAACATATGTTCGAATATCTGTGCGAGCCGTTTCTGGG
>NZ_JBSGZP010000121.1:0-14087 GCF_053611065.1 Streptomyces sp. NPDC054840 | reverse complement strand
GTCAGGACCAGCGTGTCCAGCTTCGCCGGACGGCCCCACCAGCGCGCGTTGCGGGTCAGGGCGGCGGTACCGGTCTTCTTGTCGACGGCGCCCAGCACGAAGGGCCCGGCGGTGATCTTCAGCGCGCCGCGGGCGCCCTCGTTGAAGGCGCCCGGGGTGCCGGTGACCTGCTTGGGGTAGAGCGGGGTGAAGAGCGAGCGCCAGTCGGCGTACGGCTTGTTGAAGGTGACCCTGACCTCCAGGTCCGTCTTGCCCTTCTCGATCTTCTCGATGCGGTCGTAGCCGGCGTTGCGTGCCGTCCAGTACGCCGAGTCCTTGCCGTTCAGGGCCCGCCACTGCGCCACGAAGTCGGCGGCGCCGATCTCGCGCCCGTCGCTCCACACCGCCTTCTGGTTCAGCTTGTACTGGACGACCTGCTTCGGCTCCCGCTCGATGACCTCGGCCTTCTCCAGGTAGTCCGGGTTGATCACCGGCCGGCCCTTGGCGTCCAGCACGAAGAGCTGGGGCAGCACGGCGCCGGCGATCCTGCTGGTGGTGGCGTCCGCGTCGGCCTGGAAGGTGTTGAGGGTGTCCGGGAGCGTGTCCACCGCCCAGCGCAGCACTCCCCCGTCCGCGATCTTGTCGCGGGTGGTCGCCGCGATGTCCTGTCCTGCGGCGGCCTGACCGCCCTCATCGTCACCCGCGCCGCAGCCCGTGAGCAGCGGCAGTGCGAGGACTCCCGAGGTCAGGAGCGCCAAGGACCTGCGCCTTCTCTGTGACATGGGTGGTACCTCCGGGGGCGGGGCGTGCGGGAAGCATGATCACATTCGGCGGTATATGGAGCTGATCACACCGGTTGCCGGAACCCACTGAAATGGACGCTCCGCCGCACCCCCCGCACCCGCCTCTCGCCACGCCGCGAACCCCACCCGTGCGGACCAATCCCGCTTTCGCGGCGAGAGGCGTTCCCCCGGGAGAGGGATGAGAATGGGGGGCAGGGAGGGGCGCACGATCCACGCCTGCGCGCCCGCAATCGCTGCACGTCCCTTCACACGGGGGACGGGAAGCGCGACACTCGCAGGCGCACATGAGCGTTGCCACCGCACCTGGCGGAAGTGAGGGCAAATCATGTCCCTGCAAGACGATCTGAGTGCCGTACGGCGCAACCTGGACGAGCTGACGCGCAAGGTCGAGCGGCTGGAACAGCAGGCCGCACGGCAGAAGCCGTCGACGACGGCGGCCGGTCCGGACCCGTTGCGGATGGTGACGGTCCCGGACACCCCGTACGACAGCTCTTTGTGGACGGACTCCGACGACGAGGGCCTGGGCGCCCGCGACCGCCGCGCCCCCTAGGCCGTCACGGCCACGCATCCACCCGCGCCCCCTCCGGTCCGGCCGGCCACGGCCGGGCCGGCCGGGGCATCCCTCATCACTCCTCCCGGAGTCTTCTTTGGCCACAGGCACGGAACGACCCCAGCAGCGGCCCGGCGGCGTCCACGACGCCTCCCGGGCCGCGATCGCGGCCCGGCACCTGCGCACCGACCGGTGGTGGCTGGCCCCCGCCGGCACCGCGGCCGGGCTGTTCGCCTTCATCCTCTACTCGACCTGGCGGGCCTTCGCGAACGCCGACTACTACGCGGCCCCCTACGTCTCCCCCTTCTACTCCCCGTGTCTCGCGGAGAACTGCGTCCCGATGAAGGGCGGGCCCAACTGGGAGATCTTCGGCAGCTGGTGGGTCCTCTCCCCCGCCCTGCTGATCCTGATCTTCCCGCTCGGCTTCCGGCTGACCTGCTACTACTACCGCAAGGCCTACTACCGGGGCTTCTGGGCCTCGCCGCCCGCCTGCGCCGTCGCGGAACCGCACACGAGGTACACCGGCGAGACCCGCTTCCCGCTGATCCTCCAGAACGCGCACCGGTACTTCTTCTACGCGGCGGTCCCGGTCGCGGGCATCCTCACGTACGACACGGTGCTGACCTTCCGCGACGAGGACTACGCCTGGGGCCACATGGGCCTCGGGACCCTGCTGTTCCTCGTCAACATCGCGCTGATCTGGGCCTACACCCTGTCCTGCCACTCCTGTCGGCACATCATGGGCGGCCGGCTCAAGCACTTCTCCAAGCACCCGGTGCGCTACCGGCTCTGGGGCTGGGTCAGCCGGCTCAACACCCGGCACATGCAGCTGGCGTGGGCCTCCCTGATCAGCGTGGCCCTGTGCGACTTCTACGTGTACCTGCTGGCCAGCGGCGCCTTCACCGACCCGAGGATCTTCTGAGATGGCTCAAGTGGAACGGCAGCAGTGGGACGTGGTCGTGGTCGGCGCGGGCGGCGCCGGGCTGCGCGCCGCGATCGAGGCGCGCGAGCGCGGCGCCCGTACGGCCGTGATCTGCAAGTCCCTGTTCGGCAAGGCCCATACGGTGATGGCGGAGGGCGGGATCGCCGCCTCCATGGGCAACGTCAACGAGGGCGACAACTGGCAGGTGCACTTCCGCGACACCATGCGCGGCGGCAAGTTCCTCAACCAGTGGCGGATGGCGGAGCTCCACGCGAAGGAGGCCCCGGACCGGGTCTGGGAGCTGGAGACCTGGGGCGCGCTCTTCGACCGGACGCCCGACGGGAAGATCTCCCAGCGCAACTTCGGCGGGCACGAGTACCCGCGCCTCGCGCACGTCGGCGACCGCACCGGCCTGGAGCTGATCCGCACGCTCCAGCAGAAGATCGTCCAGCTCCAGCAGGAGGACTTCAAGGAGTACGGGGACCACGAAGCCCGCCTCAAGGTGTTCCAGGAATGCACGGTCACCCGGGTGCTGAAGGACCACGGCGGCCCCACGGACGGAGCGAGGGTCTCGGGGACCTTCTGCTACGAGCGCGAGACCGGCCGCTTCTTCGTGCTGGAGGCCCCGGCCGTGGTGCTGGCCACGGGCGGGATCGGCAAGTCCTTCAAGACCACGTCGAACTCGTGGGAGTACACCGGCGACGGCCACGCGCTGGCCCTGCTCGCGGGCGCGCCCCTGCTGAACATGGAGTTCGTGCAGTTCCACCCGACCGGCATGGTCTGGCCCCCGTCGGTCAAGGGCATCCTCGTCACCGAGTCCGTGCGCGGTGACGGCGGGGTGCTGCGCAACTCCGAGGGCAAGCGGTTCATGTTCGACTACGTCCCCGACGTCTTCAAGGAGAAGTACGCCGAGTCGGAGGCGGAGGGCGACCGCTGGTACGAGGACCCGGACCACAACCGGCGCCCGCCCGAACTGCTGCCGCGCGACGAGGTGGCGCGGGCGATCAACGCCGAGGTGAAGGCGGGTCGCGGTTCACCCCACGGCGGGGTCTTCCTCGACGTGTCCACCCGGATGCCGGCCGAGAAGATCAAGCGGCGGCTCCCGTCGATGTACCACCAGTTCAAGGAGCTGGCGGACGTGGACATCACGGCGGAGCCGATGGAGGTGGGCCCGACCTGCCACTACGTGATGGGCGGGATCGCGGTCGACTCGGAGTCCGCCGCCACCGTGGGGGTGCCGGGACTGTTCGCGGCCGGCGAGGTCGCGGGCGGGATGCACGGCTCGAACCGGCTCGGCGGCAACTCCCTCTCCGACCTGCTGGTCTTCGGGCGGCGGGCCGGACTGCACGCGGCGCGGTACGCCACGTCCGCCGGACGCCCGAGCGTCGCCCAGTCGGAGATCGACGCGGCGGCGACGGAGGCGCTGGCCCCCTTCCACGCCGCCGAGGGCGCGGAGAACCCGTACACGCTCCACCAGGAACTGCAGACGACCATGAACGACCTCGTCGGCATCATCCGGCGCGAGGGCGAGATGGCCGAGGCCCTGGAGAGGCTCGCGACCTTGCGCGTACGGGCCTCCCGAGCCGGTGTCGAGGGGCACCGGCAGTTCAACCCCGGCTGGCACCTCGCCCTGGACCTGCGGAACATGCTGCTGGTCAGCGAGTGCGTGGCCCGCGCGGCCCTGGAGCGCACCGAGAGCCGGGGCGGGCACACCCGCGAGGACTGCCCGTCGATGGAGCGCGGCTGGCGCCCGGTGAACCTGCTGTGCCGGCCGGTGGACCCGGCCCCGGTGGACCCGGCGGCCGACCGGATCGCCCTCGAACGCACGCGCACCGAGCCCATCCGTCCCGACCTGCTCGCGCTCTTCGAGAAGGAAGAGCTGGTCAAGTACCTCGCCGAAGAGGAGCTCCACGCATGAGTACGTACGACGCGAGCTTCCGGATCTGGCGGGGCGACGCGGAAGGCGGGGAACTGCGGGACTTCACCGTCGAGGTGCACGACGGGGAAGTGGTCCTGGACATCGTCCACCGGCTCCAGGCCACCCAGGCCTCGGACCTGGCGGTGCGCTGGAACTGCAAAGCGGGCAAGTGCGGCTCGTGCAGTGCGGAGGTCAACGGCCGGCCACGGCTGATGTGCATGACGCGCATGTCGACCTTCGAGCGGTCCGAGACGATCACGGTCACACCGCTGCGCGCCTTCCCGGTCGTCCGCGACCTGGTGACGGACGTGTCCTTCAACTACGCCAAGGCGCGCGAGGTCCCGGCCTTCGTACCGCCGGAGGGGGTGGCCCCGGGCGATTACCGGATGCAGCAGATCGACGTGGAGCGCTCGCAGGAGTTCCGCAAGTGCATCGAGTGCTTCCTGTGCCAGGACACCTGTCACGTGGTGCGTGACCATGAGGAGAACAAGGGTGCCTTCGCCGGTCCGCGCTTCCTGATGCGGGTGGCGGAGCTGGACATGCACCCGCTGGACGCGGCGGCGGAGGCGGGTCTGGACCGCAAGCGCACCGCGCAGGAGGAGCACGGGCTCGGCTACTGCAACATCACCAAGTGCTGCACGGAGGTCTGCCCGGAGGGCATCAAGATCACCGACAACGCGCTGATCCCGCTGAAGGAGCGGGCGGTGGACCGTAAGTACGACCCGCTGGTGTGGCTGGGCAGCAAGATCGGGCGCAGATCCGCAGACCCCCGCTAGTGCTGTGGCCGGGAAGGTTTGCCGGGTTGCGGCGTCCGGTGTGGTGCATCGCAAGGCGGAGGGCCGCGGCTCGTACTGGACGTACTCGCGCGGTCCGACAACGCGGCGAGGTGCCGTGCCGGGCGTCGTGACCCGGTGAACCTTTCCGGTCACAGCACCAGGTCGTGGACGTCAACCCGGCGACCGGACTGCCGTACTGACGACCCGGCAGTGCGATCGTCGCGCGCCGGTCCGGACCGCGGCCCGGACCGGTGCGGGCGGTCAGCCGGTGTCCAGGACGAGGTCGGCGCGGTGGCGGCCCAGGGCGACGAGGCGCGCGTTGAGTTCGTCCGAGCGGGCGACCCACGCGCGCGCGTATGCGGGGTCCTTGCCGTGCCGTACGTGACGGTCGATCAGCCGCTCCAGGCGCAGTTCCTCGGACGGGGCGAGGTACCAGGCCTCGTCCAGCAGGGGGCGGACCGGGGCCCAGTCCCCCGCGTCGTGCAGCAGGTAGTTCCCTTCGGTGATCACCAGCGGTACGTCCGGGGTCACGGGGATGCTGCCCGCGATCGGCTCCTCCGAGGAGCGGTCGAAGGCGGGCGCGTACACCGTGGACCCGTGCGGCGCGCGCAGCCGGCGCAGCAGGGCGACGTAGCCTGCGGCGTCGAAGGTGTCCGGGGCGCCCTTGCGGTCGGCTCGCCCCAGGCGCTGCAGTTCGGCCTGGGCGAGGTGGAACCCGTCCATCGGGACCACGACGGCCCGCTCCGGCCCGAGTGCTTCCGCGAGCCGGGCGGCCAGTGTGGACTTTCCGGCGCCCGGGGGCCCGGCGATGCCCAGGACGCGCCGCTCCCCCGCAGCGGCCAGCGCCCCCGCCCTCACCAGCGGTTCCGTCGTACTCATCCGCACATCCTGCCCGAGGGGTCCGACACCGGGCACCCCCGGCCGTGGTCGCGGGCGGGGCGCCGGGGTGGTGCGTCAGCAGCGCGGGCAGGCGTCGCACCACCCCGCTGTGGGGATGGGTGTTCGAGGTACGTGGCGCGTCGGCATCATAGGGGGACGGCGAGGTGATCGCCTCCGTCACCGAGCGGTGCCGGTCGGCCCCGGCGCGCGAGCCACCGATAGGCTCGTGCACCGACCGGGGAGATGAAGGATCGATGACGTTGAACGAAGGCCTCCGGGTGAAGCTGGCCGAGGACCTCACGCTGACCGGTTCGGTCACCGCGGCGGGGGGCGCCGTCGCCGGGTTCCTGGCCCTGGCCTCGGGCGCCGAAGGCACCGTCGAGCGGGTGGACGAGCACCGGCCGCGGAGCGGCGAGGACGTCCGCGAGTACGAGCGCCTGAAGTCGCTCCTCGACTCCTTCGGCCATCAGATGCCCGAGGGGAGCAGGAAGCAGCTCGATGAGAAGGTCGCCTCCCTGGAACCCGCCTGGGTCGCCTTCCAGGAGCAGAAGGTCCGCGTGACGGTCCGCGTCCGCTTCGACAACGGGTTCGTCCTCGACGGCGCTCACGAGGAGCTCTTCACGTCCGCCTGAGGCCGTCCGGCGCCGCGCGGCCCTGCCGTGGGCGCGCTCGTACGGCACCTTCCGGTGAAACGCACCTCGGGTGCGGCCGGCCGGCACCACCGGTACACCGCGCCGGCCCGCCGAGACCGGGCGGACGGACCTGCCCCCCGGGGAGTACGACGCCGTGCGCCGGTACGACGGCGAGACCGGCACCTCCCGCGCCCGGCCGGCTGCCGACCGAGGAGTGAACCCGTCCGGCGCGCCCGCGCGGCGCAGCCGTGCCACGCTGTTGCTTGGCCTCGGGAGGAGACAGCCGCGACGAACGGAGCGCGCTGTGAGCAGATCGTTCCACCCCGCACCGGTACGGCGCGGCATGGCCGGCGCCTGCGCCGCCCTGCTGTTCGTGGCGCTCGCCTCGGGGACCGCGACCGGCGCGGACCCGACCCCGGCCCCGTCCGCGTCCCCGGCCACGCCGTCCGCGACCGCCGACACGGGCCTCGGTGGCCTCGACCCGCGCATCAGGGCGATCATGCGCAAGCCGGACTACCGCAACGCCCGGTGGGGCCTGCTGCAGACCGACCCGGACAACGGCCGCGTCGTGCACAGCCTCTTCCCCGAGCAGTTCTTCATCCCCGGGTCCACCGCCAAACTGCTCAGCGTCTCGGGCCCGTGGCACACCCTCGGCGCCGACCACCGCTTCGTGACCCCGCTCTACGCGGTCGGCGAGCGCGACGGCGCGACGCTGACCGGCGATCTCGACCTCGTCGCCCAGGGCGACCTCACCATGGGCGGCCGGACACGGCCCGACGGCACGGTCGCGTACACCGACCTCGACCACACCTACGCCAACGACTTCCCCGGCGCGACCCTCACCCCGGAGAACCCGCTCGCCGGGATCGATCTGCTCGCCCGGCAGGTGCGCGACTCCGGCATCACCCGCGTCGACGGCGACGTGATCGTCGACAGCCGGCTGTTCCTCCCCGACCCGGAGCTCGTCCCCACCCCGACGCCCCTGATCATCAACGACAACCTGATCGACCTCATGACCACCCCCGGGGACCGGCCCGGCGCGGACGCCCGGCTGGAGTGGCGGCCCAAGGTCGCGCCCTACCAGGTCACCTCGGCGGTGAAGACCGTGGCGGCCGGGAAGCCGACCGCGGTCACGGTGACGGCCACCGACGGCGGCACCCGGATCCGGCTGACCGGAACGATCGCGGCGGACTCCGAACCGCTGCTGCGCACCTCCCCGATCGGCGACCCGGCCGGGTTTGGACGCGTCGCGCTGATCGAGGCGCTCGAACGGGCCGGGGTGCACGTCACCGCCGACCCGTCGGGCGCGAACCCGGTGGGGCGGCTGCCGCGCGACTACGACGGCCGCCCGCGGGTGGCGGCGTACACCTCCCCGCCCTACGCCCAGTACGGCAAGCTGATCCTCAAGGTCAGCCACAACCTGGGCGCCAACCTGGGCATCTGCCTGCTGGCCGTCACGGCGAAGAGCGACGGATGCCCGGCCGGCTTCCCGGTGCTCGCCGACTTCCTCGACCAGGCCGGAGTCGACCGCGAGCAGGCGCAGCTCATGGACGGCCGGGGCGGCAACCCCGCCGACCGGGCCACTCCGCGGGTGCTGGTGCAGATGCTGGCGTACTGGCAGCGGACCCCGGACGCGCGGCTGTTCCGGGAGGCCCTGCCCATCCTCGGGGTCGACGGTCTGCTGGCCGAGAACTGCCGCGGCTGTCCGGCCCGGGGAAAGGTGTTCGCCAAGACCGGCGCGGCGGTCGGCGGGGACGCCCTCAACGACCGGCTGGCCGTCGGCGCGATCACCATCGCGGGCTACCTGGACAAGGGCGGCGGCCGCTTCGACACCTTCTACGCGGGTGTCAACGGCGCCTCCACACCGGGCGCCGACCCCACCCAGGTGCTGACCATCGCCAACGACCTCGCGATGATCGCTGCCTACCTCCAGGAGTCGTCCGCGCCCTGACCGGTCGCCTCCCGCGGCCACAACTCCCCTGCGGGGACGTGGCGTTCCCACAGTGCGCGAGGGCCTGCCCGAGGAGACGACGAAAGACCCTGGTACCGCCCGCCGGGAACGGACGGCCGCAGACACACCGAGTGCCCGGCGTGCCGGGCACGGGCGTAATGCGTTGGGGTCCCACGGCCCGGTCTGCGAGCATCCTCGGATGGGTGCATTGGACGCAGTGGCCGACAGGGTCGCCGGGGGAGCCACCGTGGAGTTCCGGCCGACCGGCTCCTCGATGCTCCCGTTGATACGCAGTCGTCAGCGGGTGGTGGTCGCTCCGGTCGACCCGTCGAAACTGAGGGCCGGGGACATCGTCCTGGCCCGTGTCGCCGGGACGGTGTACCTGCACCTGGTGTCGGCCGTGGATCCGGCGAGGAAACGGGTGCGGATCAGCAACAACCGGGGCCGGGTGAACGGCTGGACCGGCCACGACCGGGTCTTCGGCATCTGCACGGCGGTCGACGGTGTCCCCCGGGTGGGCGCCGCGGACAAGACGCGTGCGGCGTAGGGGTCCGGGGCGATGCGCCGCGTGAAACTTCGGGTCACCCTCCACCGGGCGCGGCTCGGCCCGGTGGAGTTCAAGGTCATCCGACCGGCCCGGCCGCCGGCCCGCGCCGTACTCGTCGACCGTGACCGCTTCTTGGACATCCCTCTCGATCAGGATGCCGCGAAGCTGATCGGCGGCCTGTGGACGGTCGCCGCCTCGTCACCGCGCTCGCTGGTCCACGTGCCGATCCGCGGGAACCACGCCCCCGCGCGCGGACGGCCGGAAGCGGGGACACGACAGCTCGATCTCGTGCTGCTGCACCACTCGCTCCAGTTCGCGCCCGCACGGTGGAAGGAGCTCCGTGCCCGGCTCGGCCCGGGGCGCCCGCAGACGGTGACCCTGCCGGTGCCCGGTCCGGCGGTGGTCGGCGGATCCTCGGCCGACGACGAGGCACGGCACCACCGGGAGAACCGGGATCTGTTCCACCAGCACCTCCATGCCGAGACCCTGTTCATGACCGGCAGCGCCAAAGTGTTCCGGGCCACCGCCCACCACTTCCTGGATGTCGCCCGGCACGGTCCCGGACACGTGGCCGCCCATCCATCGCCCTCGCATTTCTGCACCCGGTTCCATTCCACCGCCGGAGTCCTCGGTGACGCGCGCGAGATCCACGTCGAGTACTGCGACCGGTGGAGCCCCGAGGCCCTCTCGTCGAAGTAGCGCGGGTGAGGTCGGCGGTTTCCGGCAGGAGGAGCAGCCCGGAGCTCGGCACGGCCTGGCGGTACGGCCGCGACGTGTACTGAGCGAGGGCCGCGGAACCCGGAACCGCCTCGCCGGGCGGCCGAACCCGCGCGGCCGTGCTCAGAGGCGGTGGATCCGCTCGATGCCGTACCAGCTGGAGACACAGGCCGCGACCCAGTCCCGCTCGTAGTCGGAGGTGAAAAAGGGCTCGGCCAGGCTCCCGATGTATATCGGCTGGTACCCGATGTCGGTGGCACCCGTCGCGGCCTCGGTCCGGATGCGGGAGTTCTGGGCGTCCCAGACCACCGCGCGGGTGACCGTGGCGGTGGTGAGCTGCTTGGCGCTCGGGACGAGCACGGCCAGCGAGGCCAGCGCCAGTCCGGCCGCGACCACGATGCCCGCCGGCAGGGCCACGGCGACCCCCCGGCGCCCCAGGAACCGGCGGGCCCACACCCCCAGCAGGACGCCGTAGGCACACAGCGACAGTTCCAGCGGGACGAGGTAGTTCGTCCAGGTACGGGCGTACGTCCATCCGCTCGGTCCGTACCCGCTGCGCAGCCCGAGCACCACCGCGAACGATCCCAGCAGCACCACGGGCACCGGCAGCAGCAACAGGGCGACGAGCATCCCGCGCGGGACGGCCGCCCGGCCCGGCTCCCGCTCCCCGGGCGCGGGCACGCGCGCCGCCAGCCCGGCCCCCAGGCCCAGCAGGACGCCGATGGCGGCGGCTCCGAGGTAGGCCCACTGGCCGGTGACGGTGTCCCACATGCGCAGCCAGTCCTCGTAGGTGCCCCGCAGTTCGCCCGCGGAGAGCATGGACTCCTTGGCCGGCTGTTGGGCACGGCGCCACCGGGCGCCGGGGGACGTGGTGAGCACGATCAGTCCGCAGACCACCCCGGAACACCAGAGCAGGCACCAGGTGAAGGGATACCAGGTCTGCGCCAGCTTGAGGCGGGGCACGGCCAGCAGTCCCACGCAGGCCGCGAGGAGGCCGCTGACGAGGGAGAACGACTCGCTGAGGGTGCCGATCGCGAACCCGATGAGGAACGCCGCCGCGAAGCCGCCCGCACGGACGGCGGCCCGGGGCTGCCGAACGGTCCAGATGCCCAGCAGGAGTGCCCACACGCCTATGACGCTCGGAATGGTGTGGGAGATCGTGGCCGGCGCCCACAGCAGGACCTGATAACTGCGTGTGCCGCCGAAGTAGATCAGGGCCTGTACGGCCAGGGAGGCGGCAAGCAGGAGCAGTACCGGTGGTTTCACGCCGAGGCACCGCAGGAACTGGATCCCGAGCAGAACCAGACCGATGGTGAGGACGACGGCGATGACAGTCGGAAGGATCTTCACCCCGGCGAGTCCGTCGCCGTAGATGATGCCGCTCAGGAAGGCGTTGGTGATCCGGCCGTTCTGGGTGGCGTAGAAGTCGTGCGTGATGCCGAGGACGCCCAGATCACGGGCCTTCCAGGCGGCGCACCAGTCGTCCGAGGTGGGCCGTACGTAGAGGCCGAGGAAGCAGCCGACGGCGATCAGCGCGCCGGCCGCCGCCACGAGGGAGCCGCCCGCGACCGGCAGGAGCCTGCGGACGAACCGGCGATTCCCCTCGGTCGAAGCAGTGCTCATTCACCAGTCCTTCGCAACGAAGCGCGGCCGGGCCGACGTCCGACGGCCGATGCCCCGGCCGGTTCAGGTCCCACCAATGTGCACGGTCCGCGGCCCACCGGCATCCGAGGGGAGCACCGCCGGGACCGGGCTCCCGGCACTCCTGCCGTGCGCCACGGGCGCGTTCGCCCCTGCCACGACCGGCGCTCGGTTGCTCCGTCCGTTGCTCCGTGGGCGTTGCTCCGACCGTTGCTCCGTGCGGGAACGCGGGCCCTTTGCGGTCTGTCCGCTTTCCTCACCCGGGCGGCGGACATGTCGTGGCGGGCCCGGCACCGCGGGCCCACGATGGGAGCTCCGGGGGCCGCGCGCACGGAAGCCCGACAGAAGGAGTGGCGATGCCTGCTGTCCCGCTCGTCCGCTGGGCGGCCGTCATCGCGGCCCTCACGAGCGTCGCCCTCCCGGTGTGTGTCGCGGGGAGCTCCGTCCGCCGGCCCTCCGAGGAAGAGCGGCCGGTGTTCTTCGTCCGGCCTCTCGGACACCAGAGCCTCGGCGATGCCGAGGGCCGCTACGCGCCCTTGTCGATGCTCGTCGCCCCCACCGTCGGACTCCTCTCCAACACCACCGCCGCCGAGGGCGTCCCGCCCGCCCTCGCCGGGGGCGCCCGGTACGTAGAGCAGAGCCACGTTCTGCGGCTGCTGTCCGGCCGGTGGCGGTACCTCCCCGCCGGGCGGACCGCGTCGGTCGTGGTGGCCCCGGAGGATCCGACGGCCCGGCTGCAGATCGCCGAGAGCCGCGCCTGGCTGGCCGCCGGCCGGGTGCCGGGCAGCTCGGCTCTCCGGCGCGCGGCGGCCGAGCGGGCCCTGCTGGCCATGCGCGCCCTGCTGCGTCCCAACGGAGCCATGGCGGCCGGCTGGTCCCCCGGCTGGATGTACTCCTGGCCGCGCGACTCCAGCTTCGCCTCCGCCGCGTTCGCGCACACCGGCCACGATGCCGAGGCCTACCGGATCCTGCGCTACAGCGCCGCGACCCAGCGCGAGGACGGCACCTGGGAGGCGCGGACAGAACTCGACGGGTCCGGGCCTCCCGACAGCAGACGGTGGCAGCTCGACGCCAACGGCTGGATTCCCTGGGCCACCTGGCAGTGGTACCGGACGGCGCCTCCCGACACCCGCCGGGCCCGGCTGACCGCCCTCTACCCGATGATCCGCAAGGCGGCCGACCACGCGGCGGCGTCCCTCGGGCCGGACGCGCTGCCCCCGGCCTCCCCGGACTACTGGGAGGTGATGACGACCAGCACGAACATCGGTACGGCAGCCCCCCTGCTCGCCGGACTCAACGCCGCCGCGGACCTCGCCGACGAGCTGGACCGGCCGGGCGACGCGGCCCGCTGGTCCGGCGCCGCCGGGCGGCTCTCCACCGCGATCTCCCGGAAGTTCGCCCCGCTCGGCTACCAGCGCACCGTCGACGGACAGCACGGCCGGGACAGCGCGGTGGCCTTCATGGCGCCCCCGTTCAACACGGCCCCGGCCGACCTGCCCCGGGCGCTGGACACCACGTACAAGGCGCTGCTCCTGCCCAACGGGGGGCTCACCCCCGGCAACGATCCGACGGCGCCCTGGGGTGCGAACGCCTGGACCCCCAGCACCTCGTTCTTCGCCCTCGCGTGGGCGGCGACGGGGAAGGCGGCGAAGGCCGGGCAGGTCCTGGACTGGGTCCTCGCCAAGCGGAACCCGCTCGGGGAACTGCCCGAGAAGGTGGACCGGGCGGGCCGGCCCGCGTCGGTCGCGCCACTCGCCTGGACGGGCTCGATCGTCGTGCTCACCCTGGTGGCACTCGACGGCGGGGCGCTCACCGCACCACCCCTGAGGCCGTAGCCCCGCGCCCCTGCGCCCCTGCACCGTCAGACCGGATCCGTTCCGTCGACAGGAGGCGGGGCGGTGCGCAGGCGCTCCAGTTCGGCCAGGAGGCGCTGGTACGCGAGCTTCTCGGCCGCCACCGCGCGTGCGAGGGGGAGGTGGTGCGGATCCTGCCGCGACCGGGGCTCCTGGGCGGCGGCGACGCGGAGCTCCCTCGCCCGGTCCACTTCGTTCATCGCCGCCACGGTTGTGACATCGAGCAGCTTGTGGTCCAGGACCTGGGCGAATGCCCGCTCGGTCGGTGCCGTGAGCCTGTCGAGGTCCTGCGCGCAGCTCTCCGGGGTCTCCGTCCGCTCACAGGCCTCGTCGACATCGCGGGAGAGCGATCGGAGGGCCTTCCCGAGTTCCGGGTACCCCCAGTCGGGCGCGGTGTCGCCGCCGCATCCGGCCACCAGGGCCGTGCAGGCGGCGAGGGCGGCCACGGCCCGGATCGTTCCGACTGCCGGGCACGTGCGTCGGCAAGAAATGAGAGGAGGGGTCATGGAAGCCCCGATCGCCCGTTGGTCCGAGTGCGACCGCTGCGGCGGCGCGAGGTGGTCCGGCTGCCATCCTCACCCGCTCCGATCAGCCCTGCCACCCGGCGGGCCCGGGGCGCCGGACTGGGCGCCGGTCATCGAGGGGGCTGTCCCCCGGCGACGGTCGAGCCCGGGCGGCCGGCCTGCGCGAGCGTCCAGGGCTGGACGGCCCGGTGCCACGGGGTGGGGGTCCGGCTGCCGGCCGGCATGGCGCCTCCCGCGGGGACCGTCGTGATGACGTGCAGATCGGCGTCCAGGCCGAGCGCCGCGGCGACGGCCGTACCGGCTCCTTCGGCCACACCGGCCGGGGCGCCCGTGTACAGCATCTGGGACTCCTGCCAGGACTGGGGACCGCCGGTGGCCGCGACGCCGACGGTGCC
>NZ_JBSGZP010000120.1:0-14208 GCF_053611065.1 Streptomyces sp. NPDC054840 | reverse complement strand
TCGTACTGGACGTACTCGCGCGGTCCGACAACGCGGCGAGGTGCCGTGCCGGGCGTCGTGACCCGGTGAACCTTTCCGGTCACAGCACTAGGCGGCGGGAGCCCGGTCGAGATAGTAGAACCACTTCCCGTCGGGCTGCTCTTCGGACTTCCCTGTCGTGGCCCGGCCGGCGGTGACGCTGTGCCAGCAGGCGGCGACCGCTTCCGGGAAGGCCCTGGCGGCTTCCGCGTCGATGGCCGCGAGCTCCACCAGGACACGGTCGGGCTGTTCATCGTCGTGCACGCGTGGCCAGCCCTGGCGGCCGGGGTCGGCAGTCGAGCTGCCGTCAGAGGCCGGGCGGGCCGGCAGGCTCGCGGCCAGCTCCGCGGCAGTCTGCCCGGCGCGCGAGCCGGGTGTCTCCACCTTGAGAAGGATCTGGATCATTTCTGCGAAATAGGGCCCTGGCAGGGGGATTTCGTATTCCGGGTGCCGGGTGTAGCCGTCGCTGACCGCTTGCGCGATGTAGGACATGGCATGACGGGCGGTTTCGGATGGGGGCGGCTGCCTGCCGGCAGCGAGGCGGTCGAGGATGCGCAGGCAGGTGCCGATGCCGGCGCGGTCCGCGTCGGCCTGGCTGTGCCAGAAGGCGGCTGCCTGGCGGTCGCCGCCGGCGCGGTGCTGGAGGTACAGGCAGTAGGAGGCTGCGGCGACTCCGGCGCCGGCGGCGTACTGCCACCAGAAACGGGCGCCGTCGTCGGCGTCGGCGAGGTACAGGAGGCAGCCGAGGATCCAGGCGCCGTGGGGGGCGGGAAGCTGCTCGGTGATGAAGTCGGTGATCTGCTCGGCGGTGGATCGGGTGACGGCTACCTGGCACAGGGACCGCAGGTGCGAGGCTGCGGGGTCGTCGACCGCGTCCGGGCCGGGCAGGCCGTCCGGTCCTGGTTGCTGTCCGGAGCAGGCCGGGTCGGCGTCGTCGTAGGCAACGACGTCCGGCGGGATCTGCGGGTCCTTCAACAGCAGGGAGCGGGAGAGAAGGTCGTCGATCGAGGTCACGGGGTGATCACTCCCGGGTCGTCGTGGCGGAGGCGAGGTGCTTCAGAGCACCTCGCGCGTGGTGGTCAAGGGTGTGGACGCGGGCCGGGGAGATGCCGAGAACCGTGGGAAGGGCCTCTGCGGGAAGACCGCACAGGTAGCGCAGGACGCTGACGTCGAGCTGGTCCGGCGGCAGATGACCGAGGAGGTCGAAGAAGTCGGCGAGTTCGTTGATCTCTGCGAGGCGCGCCGCGGGATCCTCGATGACGCTCTGCGCGACGGTGTGGAAGGCGGCTGCGCGCAGGTCGGGGCGACCGTCGTCGTCGTGACGGGGAGCGCGGCGCAGGACGCGGTCACGCAGGAGGAGCCAGGCGTAGCGGCGTACGTCGGGGCTGCGGACGGCGTCGTCCCAGCGGAACCAGAGGAGGTCGAGGGTTTCGGAGACAATCCACCGGGCGCGCGGGTTCTGCAGTACGAACGTCACGGCGTACTGGGTGTACGGCGTGAGCATGGAGTTTTTCAAAGCCTGGTAAGCGACCGGTTGCTTCTCGGGCTGCAGGTAGGGGACCTCGCCTATGTGCCTGTCGATCCACGTCTGCTTCTTGTCCGCTTCGCGCGCCCCGGCGGCCCACAGCCGCCGCAGCGGCCAAGCGGGCAGGCCGAGCACGTGGACCACGCTGTAGGTGATCCTCCAGGTGGGGTAACTCTCCACGCCGCGCAGGAGGGTGGATATGCGGGTCTTGGAGTAGCCGGTGCGGCTGGCCAGCTCGTCGAGGGTGTAGCCCGCGGCGCTGACCCCGTCGCGTAAGGGCCCGAGCCAGGCCCGGTGGCAGGGGCCGGCCTCCTTGGAGACGGGCTGCTGCTTGCGGCCGCGCCGGCCCGGCCTTGGCGGCCGGGGCTGCGTGGGGACCGGCGCCGGCAGGACCACCTTCTCCGTTTCGGCGCCGGAAAGGCTGGGCGGATCGTCCTCCGGCTGCTGAGGCACGTCCAGCGGCGTCATCGCAGCGGCTCCTCGGGGCCGCCGGCCTGCTCCGGCGCACCCTCCACACCCTGGGCTCGTCGTGTCCGAGGGCTGCCGCCCGCGCCGGCGGCGAGCTGCTGCGCGAGCAGTCCGAGCGAGGGCAACAGCACGACCACCGCCGTGAGCTGCCCCAGGACGGTCATCACCGTGCTCCACGCGAGGACCGTCGCCAGCACGGCCACGATCCATCCCTTCATCCTGGGCATCGCACCATTCCCCTGAACTCGCAGTGTCTGGAAGGCATTTGCGCGACGGTGCTGAAGCGCCGCGGAAAGGTGAGCGACAGCATGCTGCGTCCCACCCCGACACTCAACGTGATCATGAGGTTGCGGAACAATGCCTTCACCGGCCCCCACACCGCCTCCCGCCAATGCTGCAGATCACGACCTTGTGGCGAGCAGGACAGGAAACAAGAGGCCTCATTGTCGGCAAAAGCGATCGCTCCCTCACGCCGTCTCGCGCACGGCGCACCATGGGACCGGCGCCCCGCAAGGCGTCGATCCTTCCCGTCTGGAAGGCGCACGGTCCCCTCGTGCTGAAGAACGACCAGAGGGGAACCCTGCCGCTCCCGCCCAGCCGGCCCTGCTGGGCGGGAGCCGACACCGGCCCCAGCAGGTTTCCGGCCCCACCGCTCCCCGGGGTGCAGCGGGAAGGGGGCGAGCGGAGTTTGTCCGGACGCGGCCTCTGCGCGCCGGGAGGGCGAGCCGGCAGCCGGCCCTATTCGGCACGGTGGGGCTTGTGCGGGGTCAGGCGCAGGTGCGCCGTTGCGGGAAGAGCGCGGCCTGTGGACCGGCGGGCGCGTTCCAGCGGTCCGTCGCTCAGCGCCCGCAGGACGGGGGCGGGTTCGGCGTCGGGCGTGAGGGTGACGGCGAGATGGGCTTCGGGACGGCTCGACGAGCCGTCCATCCGTGCGCGGACCTGGTGAACACCGGGCAGGTGCCGGGCGTCGGCGGCCAGAGCGTCACCGAGGGCGCCCTCGCGCAGTTCCACTCCGTCCACGGCGTGGGTTCCGCCGCCCACGGACAGGGCGCCGGGGTGAGTGCGGCGCAGCTGCGCCAGCAGCCACCACACGGCGAGCAGGGTGATGACGGCCAGGACGGCGATGGCCGCGGGCCACCACCATCCTTCGTCTGTCCAGCGGGTGCGGTCGGCTTCGGCGAGCAGGACGTCGTGGGGGGTGGTCAGGGGCCAGCCGTCGGGCGGTGCCAGTGACCAGCGCCGGTACAGGTCGAAGCCGCCCGCCAGGATCAGGAGACCTGTGCCGAGCAGGACGATGCCTGCCAGGGCCAGCAGGGTTCGATTGATTGCGGATTTTCTTTTCATCGGATCCTCTTCTGCCTCCTGCTCGACGGCGGGCAGCCCCAGGCGTGGCTACTTGCGACGTGGGCGTGCCCGGACGTCGAGCGAGGGAGGACGTGCGAGGGCGAGCCGGTCGAGGGCCTCCCGCAGAGCAGCCGTGAGATCGGCCTTGACCTCGGCAGGGGCACGGAATCGCACATCCGCGCGCGCCTTGACCCGGTGCCGGGAGAACCGGACCTTGGCGGCACCGACCCCGGGGACGCGCATCGCTGCGTCCCGCAGCTTCAGTTCCGCGGCCTCGCGGTCCAGTACGGCGTGCATCTGCGCGTCGGGAGTCTTGAGAGGCAGCCGGCGGCGCAGTCCTGGGCTCAGGGCGAGGATGATCAGCCAGAGGCCGAGAACGGCGATGACGGCGGCGCCGGCCTGCACGGCGGGGTCATCCAGCGGGCGGGTGGCCAGTTCGTCGGCCAGGCGCTTGCGCCATCCTGCGGCGGGCTGGTCGGCGCGGACCCTGACGACGTCGAACAGGAGGGTGCCGGCCGCGACCGCGATGATCAGGGCAGTGAGCGCGGCGGGTATGCGGCGCGCCGACCACGGGCGCCGGGGAGCCGATCGCGGTCGGGCCGGAGGCTGCCCGTCCGGCAGCCCCACGGTGTGGGAGGTGGCCTCGTCCGTCGCGGTGGGCTGTTCTTTCTCGGCCGGGGGGTCTTGCTCGCGTTCCATGCCGGCTCTCCTTCCCGGGGGGAATGCGGTCCGGTTCACTGCACGCGGCGGTCTTCCAGGCCGTCGGCGGGGATCAGGTGCTCGATGGCGAGGGTGACTTCCGTGACGCGCATCCCGGTCAGCTGGGCCACCCGCTCGCCGACGTCCTGCCGCAGCCGGTGGGAGAGGCCCGCGAGGTCCACCGGGTAGGGCAGGTCCAGAGTCAGCCCCAGCCGTGCCGCGCCGCCGGCGACGGCGACCGAGGCGCGCGGACCGGACAGTTTCGCGTGAGCGGCCGAGGTGTCCGTGTGCGTGGCCAGTGCCTCCTTTGCGGCGCGGGCCGCGATGCGGGCGACCACCTTGTCCGGGATCACCGTGGCCCCGCGTTCGGCCGCCGGTGGCACCGGCGGGGTGGGGGCTGCCGCACCCCTGTGCGGCGCAGCCGCGGGTTGCGAGGTCACTGCCGGTTCCGGGAACGCGTGAAGTCGGACAGGTCCAGGTCACCCTGCAACATGCGGCCGATGATCAGACCCACCAGGCCCAGGAACGCCACGAGCAGGAATGCCCAGAAGCCGCCGAAGAATGCGGCGAAGCCCAGGGCCATGCCGGCAATCAGCCCCACGGTTGCTGCGCTCATTTCACTCACCTGAATTTCACGTCGGTCGTTTCGCGGCCCGCCGGGTCCGGGGGCCGCGAGGGGTCACTGCACACGTCCCTCGCCTTCGTCCTCGTCCTCCTCGTCGGGCAGGTGGACGTCGTCGACGGCGATGTTCACCTCGACGACCTCAAGGCCGGTCATGCGTTCGACAGCGGTGATGACGCTGGTGCGTACCTCGGCGGCGATGTCCACGATGGCTACGCCGTACTCCACGACCACGTCGAGATCGACGGCGGCCTGCCGTTCGCCCACCTCGACCTTCACGCCGCGGCTCACGCTGGGACGGCCGCCGGGGACCTTGTCGGTGACCGCCCCGAGCGTGCGGGCCATGCCGGAGCCGAGGCTGTGGATGCCCGGCACCTCGCGGGTGGCCATTCCTGCGATCTTCTCGACCACGCTGTCGGCGATGGTCGTCCGGCCCCGCGTCCCGGGGGCGGTTCCGGCGCCGGTGGGGCCGGTGAGGGTCTTGCCCGCAGGGCGTGACTCATCCCCGCCTGAGGTGGGGTTGATGGTGTCCGACATGAGGACCTCCCCAGGATGGATATCCGGGCGCCGGTGCGGCGCCCTCATGCTTAGGACACCTCGCGTGGACATTCCTCACGCGGGCTCGCGCAGCGGACCGGCCTACCATCGAGGAGAGGAGTAGACAGGCAGGCCGCAACGAGCGTCTTGGCAGGAAGCGAGCGCGGATGCGCAACCGGACCGGCCCCTCCCCCCAGCGCGGCGCAGACCTCTCCCTGCGAACGGCGGCGGTGCCGATCGCCGGCGTCACCGCAGAGCGGGACGCTGTCGGCGTACTGGACGACGGCGTGCTGGC
This sequence comes from Streptomyces sp. NPDC054840, assembly GCF_053611065.1. NCBI lineage: Bacteria > Bacillati > Actinomycetota > Actinomycetes > Kitasatosporales > Streptomycetaceae > Streptomyces > Streptomyces sp. NPDC054840. Next base: position 8,700 of record NZ_JBSGZP010000120.1, on the reverse strand, counting down.
GATACGAGCCTCGGAAGGGGACGAAGACGCCTTCGCCGTCCTGGTCCGCCGGCACAGCAGCCGCCTGCTCGCCCTCGCCCAGCATCTGCTCGGCAACCGGGCGGACGCGGAGGACGCGGTCCAGGACGCCTTCATCAGCGCTTGGCGGCGGCTGCCGGAATTCCGGCACAGCGCCTCGTTCAGCACCTGGATGTATCGCATCGTGACGAATTGCTGCCTCAACGCGTTGCGCCGCCGTCCCCGTCCGTTGCCCCTGGACACCGTCCCCGAACCCACTGCCGCGGATGCGAACAGCTCACCACCCCGAGTGGCCGAGACGGACGCAGCGACGGCCGCCCTGACACGGGCGCTCCTGGAACTGGGCCCCGAGCTCCGGGTGTGCTGGGTGCTGCGGGAATTGCACGGCCTGCACTACGAAGAGATCGCCCATGTGGTGGGCAGCAGTGAACAAACGGTGCGCGGCAGACTCTTTCGCGCACGACGTGCTCTGATGGAGGCGATGCGCCCATGGCGCTAGACGACCCGCACCCGGCCTCCGGCGACGAGCCCGCAGGCGTGAGCGCCGCACGGTCCGAATCGTCGCTGCGTTCCGACGCGGAACTGCTGGCGGGTGCGGAGCTCCTGCCCTGCGGACGCCCTCTGGGCCGTGCGTGGCAGCAGGCCCGCGACACGGCCGGCGCCTCGGACTCGCACAGCAGCCGCTGTCCTCACTGCCGCGAGGCCATCGAAGGGCTGACCTCCCTGGACCGGGCGACCCGGGCTCTGCGCGCCGAGGAACAACCCGATGGCCACAGCCTCGCCATCCGGGTCATCGATGCGGTGCGCAGGGAGGTACGACTTGGCGCCATGCTGCTGCTCGACGACCCGGATCACGACCTGCGCATCGCCGAGAGCGCGGCCGCGAAGGTGCTGCGCCGGGCCGCCGACACCGTCCCCGGCGTCCGTGCCGCCAGCTGCCGCATGGCCGCGGCGACGGACAGCCGCGTCGTCCATGTCGTCATGATCACGGTGGCCGCCACGCTCGACCAGCCGCTGCGAGGGCGAGCCGAGGCAGTACGCCGAGCTGTCCTCCACGCGGCTGAGCACGTCCTGGGCCTCGCCGTCACCACCGTCGACGTGGAGGTCAACGCCGTGCTGGAACTCTCCGGGGCGCCGGGTGACATGCGGTCCGGACCGGGCGAACGATGACCGGCTCGGACCGCGCGGACATCCACCGGGCGGCGGCCCGGGCCGCCCTCGACGTTCCCGGTGTGGTCGCGCTCCAGCCCGCGCTCGCCGACCGGCTGGCACTCGCAGCCCACCGCGTGTACGAAGCCGTGGCTGCTGGTACCACCGGGGACCACGAGGCGGCCGCGGGCGTCCGCTGCGAGCTCACCCCAGCCGGCGTCTGGCACCTGGAGGTGCGCTGCGTCCTGGACGCGGACCACCGGGTCGTCGACGTTGCCCGAGGGGTCCGCGAAGCCGTGCGGACGGCCGTCACCGCCTACCTGGCACAGCACGGCACGGCGGCGCCCGTCACCGTCGTGGTCACCGTCACCCGCACCGTATAGCCCAGCACCGTATAGCCCGTGCCGACATGCGATGCGGGTCGACGACCGGGCGTCGTCCCCTGCCCGTCTGCACGTACTGCGGCTTCGAAACCGGCGCTCTGGTTCGCCGGGAGTACGTCCCCGGACAGGCGGCCGGGGCGCTGCTGCTGTCGAGCCCGGCGCACTTCGCCGGTGCGCCGGACACCGGTCGGCGTCAGGCGTGACGCGGCTGGCGCCGCGGACCGGACGCACAGCGGACACAGGTGGTCGTGGCCGGACGGATCTCCAGGCGTTCGGGCGCAATCGTCCCGCCGCAGCCTTCGCACTGTCCGTACTGTCCCTGTTCGAGTCGTTCCATCGCCCGGTCCAGGTCTTCCAGGTGTTCGCGTGCCCGCGCCAGCAGGGTGGCCACGTGGGCCCGCTCGAAGGCGGTGCTGCCTCCCTCGGGGTCGTGCTCGTCGTCGACCGCGACCAGGGCGTTCGCCGCGACGATCCCGTCGAAGTCGCGGCTCAGCGCGGCCGCTCGCGCGAGGGTGTCGGCGCGGTCGGCCGCGAGGCGTGCGCGGGCGGTCGCGAACGCGGACGGGTCGTCCTGGTCGCGATCTGCGTCGGTCATGTTCAGGACAGCGCTTTCACCAGGTCGTCGTCTTCCCGGGGCATCGACGACGCGGAAGACGCGGCGGGGCCCCGACCCAGGGGGAGGAGGTCGGGGCCCGGCCGAGGTGGTACCGGTCAGTGGCGGAAGGCGTCCTTGACGTCTTCCTTGGCGTGGCGGGCCTTGCCCTTGGCCTGGTCGGCTTCACCCTCGGCGGTCATCCGCTCGTTGCCGACGGCCCGCCCGACGGTCTCCTTGACCTTGCCCTTGGCCTGCTCGGCGTGGGCCTTGCTCTTCTCCGTGCCCGACATTCGGGGACCTCCTCGTTGCTGCACCGGATTGGTCGTGACGGCTCTCCTGCTCCCGATCGCCGGCCGCAAACCCCCACCGTGCGGCTGCCCGGGTGTCGGCGATCCGTGAAGGCCGTTCAGCGGTCGTCGTCGGAGGCGGGCCGGGTACCGAAGTTTCCGTATCCCTTGAGCTGGTGGGGTTTCAGGCGTTCCCCCGAGCCGGGGTCCGGCATGGGGTCGGCCTCTCTGCCGGCCGTCCCTTCCTGCCGGGGGGCCTCCGGGCCGGCGGGGCGGGACGGCCGTTCCGTGTGGAGAGGCCCGCTGTCGCGGGCCTGGATACGCCGCCCACGGGCGAACGCGATCAGCAGAAACACCACGACGGCCACTCCGACCAGCAAAAATACCCACATCATCGCGTTGTTCATGCAAGGCGTATACCCAGCGGACCCTCGTCATGCCGGTCGGCCGCCAGGCGCCCAGGTCGACGGCAGCGGCACTGCACCGCCCGTGGCCTGGTCAACCGGTCTCGCTGCCGGGTCCGCCCCGGCGGCGGCCGTCGTCGGTCGTGCCGAGCGGTGCGGTGCGGCCGGACCGGGCCCGTCCTGAGCGGTTGGCAACACCTTCAGGGCACGGTGAAGAGGACCTTGTCGTCTTCCGATGAGGGGTCCGCCTGCTTGAGTGTGGCCCTGACGCTCGCTCCGAGCCGGAGGCTCTGGCCGTCGGTCGAGGCGACCTTGGCCAGCACCGCGGGGTCGGCCAGGTACACCTTGCCCTTGAAAGGATCGTTGCGCTCCGCGTCGGTGTCGATGACCGCTGCGTCGAACACCTCGCCCACGCGGTGCATGAGCACCGCGGCTTCGGCCAGGTCCACGGTCTGCCGGTCCGCGACACCTGCCTTCCCCCGTGCCATGTCGCACGGCAGGCAGTGCAGGGCGTCGAGCACCCACTTCGGCGGGGGTTTGTCCGCGCACGCCGCCACGCACAGCTCACCGGTGTACCGGTCGACCAGGCGGCGCAGCGGAGCCGTGCAGTGGGCGTACGGGGCCGCGATCGTCGCGTGCATCGTGTGCTGCGGCGTCTGGTGGTCGCGGAAGACGGTGTACTCCGCCTTGAGCATCGTGGTGGTGGCCTCGGTGAGGAAGGCCATGTGCTTCTGATTGCCCGGATCGAGCGTGCGGACCAGCGCGGCGTACGAGACACCGGTGCCCCAGTCGATGCCCAGGCACTTCGCGATCTCGTGCAGGCGCCTGACCACGTGCTGGTCGGCCTGCTCCTTCTGGGTCCGCAGGATCCCCGTACCGCTGTCGATCATGATCTTGGCCGCGGCCATTCCGGTCATGAGGGAGATCTGCTCGTTCCAGCCCTCCACCGGCAGCATCGCCACGTAGCTCAGCCGGAACGATCCGTCTTCGAGGGTGACCTCCTGGTCCGGCAGGTTCACCGAGATGCCCCCGCGCGTGATCTCGACGGTCTCCCGCAGCTTGCCGATCTCGCGCAGCAGTGCGACGGACTCCTCGGCCGTGCCGTCCTCGATGTCCTGCTGGACGCCCTGGTAGCTGAGTTTGGCCCGGCTGCGGACCATGGCCCGGCTCACGGACGATGCGGTCACGTTGCCCTCGGCGTCGAGGTCGTGCTGCCACAGCAGGGCCGGGCGGTCCTTGTACGGCAGCAGGCTGGCCGCGTCCTCGGAGAGCACGGGCGGGTGGAGGGACACCTTGAGGTCGGGGAAGTAGAGGGTCTCGATCCGGTCACGCGCCTCGGCGTCCAGGGGGCTGCCGGGCTTGACGAACTCGGCCACGTCGGCGATGGCGTAGTACACGCGGAAGCCGCCGCCGGGCCGCCGCTCCAGGTGCATGGCCTGGTCGAGGTCCTTGGAGGTCGGCGGGTCGATCGTGAAGAACGGCAGGTGGGTGGCGTCCTTGTGGTGCGGATGTGTCTGGGCCGCTGCCTTGTCGGCCGCTTTGAGTACGCGCTTGGGGAAGGCCAGAGGGATCTTCAGCTCCGCACGGAGCTCCACCAGCGCGGAGCGCAGGGTGTCCAGGGCCTCGTCGGACATGTGCATCGGGCGGCGTCGCATGCCCCGAGCGTAGGGCGACGGTCACGGACCGGCGCGGCGCGCGGGTCCGGGTGGCGGAGCGGCCCGTACGGCCCCGGGGGGGGTGGGCGCGCGGGCAGGGGCCTCGCCGGCCGGTGAGGCCGCCGGGAGGGCGGTATGGCACCCAGTCGCACATCGTGACCTGCGCAGATGCCGTTCGTTCCGGCATGTGGCCCGATTCCTACCGGCCGGCCTCAAGGGGATATCGTCCCCCGGTCACGGACGGCAATGGGATCGTCTGTCCGACCCGAGGGAACCGACATGACGGATCTGAACTCGCTGCGGGCAAGCCTGGTGTCAGGTGAGCACCAGTTCGCCGACACCCTGGCCTTCGTCGCCGCGCACTACGCGTATCAGCCGCAGGCGTTCCGCAACGGGGAACGGGAAAATGCTGCCGGGGAGAACGAAGGCTCCTGCAAGACGCTGGGGCTGGCCCTGCTGGAAGGACTGAGCGACCAGGAGGCGCTGCTGGCATTCGGCGAGCACTATCGCAGCGTGCTGGCGACGCCGACCGGCACTGATCACGGCAACATCCGCACCCTCATGGCCCAAGGCCTCGCAGGGGTGAGCTTCGCCGGGCAGCCGTTGGTCCGCAAGAGCTGACCAGCGAACCGGGCGGGCACCGGACGTGCTGTTCTCCGGCCGCGCCTCCAGGCCGGGAAGGTCGCGCTGGGCCCCCACGGGGTCGGTGCCCCGGCGCGTTGTTCGATCTGCACCCGCAACGTGGCCCGGTCGGAAATCGTCGGGTCGTCAACGGAGTGGAAGCCGGCTCCCTCCCTTCGCACGCGGCGTCCGCGTGCGATTGCCGCTGTGCGAGAGCTCGTTGGGGAAGTGCGGCCTGCAGGGGGCGGTGAACCGATTCGCCCCTGGCTGATGTGTCTCAGCGAGGGGCGATCCAGCTTTGGCTACCGACTTGCTGCGGCCCGCTCGAAGGGGCCGTGGCTCTTGGCGGCCTCTCAGGCGATGGTCATCGGGGTCTCGCGCAGGGTGACGTTGGCGTGGCTCTCCTGGAAGCTCTGGTCGGAGACCAGGGTGAGCCGGGCCGTGGACCGGAACTCCGGAAGAGTGGTGGAGCCGCAGGACACCATGGTGGTCTTGAGCTTGGCGATGGTCACGGCGAGCCCTTCGTCGAGGTCGCCGGCGTAGGGGACGTAGCCGTCGACGCCTTCTTCGAAGATGAGGCCCTGGCCTCCTTGTCCGTAGCGCTGCCAGTTGCGGGCACGGTTCGAGCCCTCGCCCCAGTACTCCTTCACAAAGCCGTCCCGGGTGGGGAGCTTCGCGCCGGCCGCCTGGTCGAAGCGGGCGAAGTAGCGTCCCATCATGACGAAGTCGGCGCCCATCGCCAGTGCCAGGGCCACGTGGTAGTCGTGCACCAGCCCGCCGTCGGAGCAGATGGGCACGTACTCGCCGGTGCGATCGCGGAAGGCGTCCCTGGCGGCGGTGACGTCCATGACCGCGCTGGCCTGGCCGCGGCCGATGCCCTTCTGATCGCGGGTGATGCAGATGGAGCCGCCGCCCACGCCGACCTTGACGAAGTCCGCACCGGCCTCGGCGAGGAAGGTGAACGCCTCGCCGTCGACCACGTTGCCGCCGCCGGTGGGGATCTCCGGGTAGTGCTTCTTCACCCAGGTCAGGGCTTGGGCCTGCCAGTCGCTGTAGCCGTCGGAGGAGTCGAAGCACAGGGCGTCGGCGCCCGCCTCCAGCAGGGCGGGAACGCGCTCTTGGTAGTCGTGGGTGTTGATGCCCGCGCCCACCCGCAGGCGCTTCGCGGCGTCCACGGCCTGGTTCGGGAAGCGCTTGTTGTCCGTGTAGTCGGACCGGAAGACCAGGTACTGCAGGTGGCCCTCGGTGTCGAGCACGGGGAGGCAGTCGAGCCGCTGGTCCCACATCCGGGCGTTGGCTTCGGAGAGCGTGGTGTCGGCCGCGGCGTGGGGAAGGTCGGCGATGGCGGTCATCCGGCCGCTCACCGGTCCGTCGAGGTCGTGGCGCTGGGGGTGGAAGTCGCGGGAGGTCACCAGGCCGAGCAGGCGGCCGGTGGCGCTGCCGTCGTGGGTGACCGCGGCGGTGCTGTGACCGGTGCGCCGCATGACGGCGACCAGGTGGCTCAGGCTGTCGTCGGGGCGGACGTTGGTGTCGCTGGTGACGAATCCGGCCTTGAAGTTCTTCACCTGGCGGACGGCTGCGGCCTGGTCCTGGATCGACTGGTTGTGGTGCAGGAAGCTCAGACCGCCGTTGCGCGCGAGTGCGATGGCGAGTTCCGGTGTACTGACAGCCTGCATGATCGCGGAGGTGAACGGGGAGCCGAGTTCGATCGCCGAGGGCTCTCCGACGACGTGCCGCACCAGGGGTGTGCGCAGGTTGACCGTCGCGGGCGAGCAGTCGGTCCGGGTCCGGTTGGGCAAGAGCAGAAACTCGTTGAACGTCCTTGAGACCTCGGCGATGACCTGTGCCACTCGTTCCTCCTGACCCGTCGGCCGGAACCCGAGTGCCCGGCCGTGAAGGCCGCCCCGTGTCCCGGGCAGGCAGGTGCCGGCATGGCAGCTGCGGAGGTGCCACGAGCTGCGGCAGAGCCCTGACCTGCCCGCGGTCGGAACCGGAGGCGGTCGTGACCTGGCACCTTATCGACTGCCCCGCCGCTGCGCGAAATGGGCCACCGGGGCGGGGCCTTGATGGTTCTCCTCGGGGTGCTCGACGAGACGCGCGGCCGAGTAGTCCGGTATGCCGCTGGGGAGTTGTGCCGGCAGCCACGGCGGTCAGGGGGCGGCCCCGGCCCGGTCGGCACCCCGGGCCGACGGACCGTCGTCATCGCCTGGGAACAACCCGGCCGAGCCAGGAGCGGTACGCCGAGGCGAAGGGTTCGACGCCATCACCCTCGTCTTCGCGACGGACTTTCTCCATCAGCCACTCGCAGGTCTGCCGGGCGGCATCGACGACGCTGTCGGGGTAGCCGTAGCGGACCCGGCGTTCGGCGAACTGGTCCTCGTCCTCGACATGGGCTTCGCCGCCCCGCGGTCGCACGACATCGAGATCGAGGTCCACCATGCGCAGGACGGTCTCGTCCGCGTTCCAATCGGGGACCGTGCACACGTCGCAGTACACCTCGGGACCCGGGTCCGCACAGAACGTGGCCGTCCACCACTCACCGCGCGGGACCAGCATCACGTGCGCGAACCGGCTCGGCTCCTCGCCCTTGGAAGAACTGACGGGAACACCCTGCGCCGTGCCCAGCCACACGCCGTACTCGTCCTCGCCCAGCCGGACGGCGGTCCACCGCGCGCTCAGGCTGCCGTCGTACTTGCGGACGTCGACCAGCACGGAAGTGCCCTCTTTGACCATGCCAAGACGCTAACCCGACGGCGTCGGCCACGCTGCCCGCGCGCGCCGGCTGCCCGGCGCCCGACCGGACGGGAAGGTGACCCGGCCGGGTTGCGGCCGGCGGGGTCGTGGTCGGCGCGAGGGTCAGGTGTGCAGGCGGCTGTTGGGGCCGTCCTGGTCCTCGGCCGTTTCGTCGTTGAACCAGTAGTCCCCGGCGGCCAGGTAGCGGAAGGAGTGGGCGCTCTTCATGGGCAGCGCCACCGTGACCGCGCGCTTGCCGTCCTTGCGGGCCGTGAGGGTGTGGACGCCGGGCTGCCAGTCGTTGAAGTCACCCACCACGCTGACCGGCCCCGGCGGGATGTCCGCGGGGAGGACGAAGGTGACCTCGGTACGGTCCTTCTTCAGCGTGCGCTCCAGCATGAGGCGGGCTCCTGACGGGGGTAGCGGATGGATACGCCGCCCATCGTCGGGGGCGGACCTGCCGACCGCACGGCGACCCGGCGCCCGTGCGCCCAGACATCACCCGCCCACCACACAAGTGACACAAATGGTGCGGGGCGTAACGTTCCGTGTCAGCGTGGTGGAGGAATCCGTACCCCGTGTCACAGAGGAGTCGCCGTCATGGGCGGTAAGCAGGACAAGCACCAGGAGCCGGGCAAGGGCAGCGAGCCGGGGCACCTGCGCCGCCCGGGCCAGGACCCCGTCCACCTCGATCCCGGCCAGGAGGGCGCCCGGGGCAAGAGCCCGGAAGAGCTCAAGCGGCGCGGCGAAGACGAGATGAGCCGTGAACGCCGCGAGGACGAGATGCGCGACGACGAACTCTGACCCGCCGAATTCGTCACCCCACGCACGCAGGACCCGGCCGGGGCCGTAGTC
>NZ_JBSGZP010000119.1:0-14253 GCF_053611065.1 Streptomyces sp. NPDC054840 | reverse complement strand
CCGGTACCCGGTCCGGCGGGATGCGGACCGAGCCGACGATCCGGCCGCCCGCCGCCCGTACGGCGATCGCCGCGTCCTCGGCCCACAGGTGTTCGACCACGAGCAGCAGCGCGCAGCTCCCGCGTTCCAGCAGCCCCGCCGCCTCCTCGATGTCCTCCGGCCCGATCAGGCGCGCCACGTCCCGGCCCGTCAGCAGACCGTTCAGCTCGACGAACTCGTCGAACTCGGCCGCAAGGACTTCACCCGACGCCGTCCTCGTCGCCACGATCCCGTCGATCAGCCGGACCACCCCGGTCTTGCGCAGCCCCATCACGGCCTCGACCGCCGGGGCCCGCAGCTGTTCCTCCGGGAAGGCGAGGACGATGAATTCCACAGGTCCCATGCGCCTCGGCTCCTCACTTCCGACCGTTTGTGACGACTCTTCGGCCCACTATGACATAAGCGGACATATCATCCGTCCCCTTGCTACGTTTCGGTGTATGACCGCTCTGACGGCAAAGGTGACGGAGCCCGTCCCGCCCCCACCCCCCGGCGCCGGCGCCCCCAAGCGGCGCGGCGTCGAGCTGACGCTGCTCGCCGGAGCCGTCCTGATCTCCGTCCTCGGTCACCTCTACGTCGGCCTCGCGACCACCGGCCACCTCCCCGGCCCCGCCGCCCGCTACGCCACCGGCCTCTGCGCCGCCGCCCTGCTCGCGCACCTCGCCGTCCGCCTGCGGGCCCCGCACGCCGACCCCCTCCTGCTCCCCATCGCCGTCCTCCTCAACGGCCTCGGCCTCGTCCTCATCCAGCGCCTCGACGTGACCACCCCCGGACACCTCACCGCCGGGGACCAACTGCTGTGGTCCGCACTGGGCGTGGCCCTCTTCGTCCTCGTCGTCGCGCTGCTCCGCGATCACCGGGTGCTCCAGCGCTACGCCTACCTCTCCGTCGCGGTGGCCCTCGTCCTGATACTGATCCCCGTCTTCTTCCCGGCGGTCAACGGCGCGCACATCTGGATCCGGTTCGCCGGGCTCTCCTTCCAGCCGGGGGAGTTCGCCAAGATCCTGCTCGCGGTCTTCTTCGCCGCCTACCTCGCCGCGAACCGCACCGCGCTCGCCCTCACCGGCCGCCGGCTGTTCTGGAAGCTCCGACTGCTCCCCGGCCGCGTCCTCGGCCCGATCCTCGCGATCTGGCTGCTCAGCGTCGGCGTACTGGTCCTGGAGCGGGACCTGGGGACCTCACTGCTGTTCTTCGGACTCTTCGTGATCATGCTGTTCACCGCCACCGGGCGGATCGGCTGGATCGCGATCGGACTGCTGCTCGCCGCCCTCGGTGCCTACGCCGTGGGGACCTTCGAACCGCACGTGCACAGCCGGGTGGACGACTGGCTGAATCCCTTCGCCTCCGTCGAGCGCGGCGAGGGGCCCGGTCAGCTCGCCCAGTCCCTCTTCGCCTTCGGCGCCGGCGGCCTCCTCGGCGCCGGGCTCGGCCACGGCCAGTCCTTCCTCATCGGCTTCGCCGCCAAGTCGGACTTCATCCTCGCCACCGCCGGCGAGGAGCTCGGCCTCGCCGGCCTCGCCGCGATCCTGCTCCTCTACGGGCTCCTCGTCGCCTGCGGTTTCCGCGCCGGGCTCGCCCTGCGCGACCCCTTCGGGCGGCTGCTCGCCACCGGGCTCGCCTCGATCGTCGCGCTTCAGGTGTTCGTCATCGCGGGCGGCGTCACCGGCCTGATCCCGCTCACCGGCATGGCCATGCCCTTCCTCGCGCAGGGTGGCTCCTCCGTCGTCACCAACTGGATCATCGTCGCGCTGCTGGTCCGGCTCAGCGACAGCGCCCGCAGACCCCGCCCCGCGAAGGAGCCGGCCGAGTGATCCGCTACATCCGCTGGTGCGCGTACTTCTGCGCCCTCCTGCTGGTCGCCCTGCTGGTCAACATCGCCCGCGTGCAGGTCTGGGAGTCCGCCGCCTACGGTGCGAACCCGGCCAACAAACGATCCGCCATCGCGCGCTACGCCGAACCCCGCGGGGACATCCTGGTCGACGGGCGCCCCGTCACCGGCTCCCGCGACAGCGGCCAACTGCTGCGCTACGAGCGCACGTACGCGAACGGCCCGCTCTACGCGCCCGTCACCGGCTTCTCCTCCCAGACCTACGGGACCAGCTTCGTCGAGCGCGCCGAGGACGCGATCCTCTCGGGCACCGACCCGGGGCTCTCGGCCTTCCCGCTCTGGTACGAACTGGCCCGCGGCCGCCCCGCCGGCGGGAACGCCGCCACCACCGTCCGCTCGGGCATGCAGCGGGCCGCGTACACGGGGCTCGCGGGCAAGCGCGGCGCGGTGGCCGCCGTCGAACCGGCTACCGGGAAGATCCTCGCGCTGGTCAGCAGCCCCTCGTACGACCCCTCCGTGCTCTCCGGTACGGGTACGAAGGTCAAGGAGGCCTGGACCGCCCTGAACGCGGACCCCGCCAGGCCGATGCTCAACCGGGCGCTGCGCGAGACGTACCCGCCCGGCTCCACCTTCAAGATCGTGACGGCGGCGGCCGCGCTCGACGCGGGCGTGGTCACCGATGTGGACGCGCCGACCCGGACCCCCGACCCCTACCCGCTGCCCGGGACCAGCACCCTGCTGCCGAACGCGGGCACCGGCTGCGAGGACGCCTCGATGGCGGACGCGGTGCAGTGGTCCTGCAACACGGTGATGGCGAAGATCGGGGTGCGGGTCGGGCTGCGCGGGATGGTGGAGGCGGCGCGGCGCTTCGGCTTCAACGGCGAGGGTCTGCGGGTGCCCTCGTGGGTCTCCCGCTCGAACTTCGACACCGATATGAGCCAGGACCAGCTGGCCCTTTCCTCGATCGGACAGTTCAACACCACGGCGACCCCGTTGCAGATGGCGATGGTGGCGGCGGCCGTGGCGAACGGCGGCGAGCTCAAGTACCCCTATCTGGTGGACCGCACGACCCAGGACGACGGTTCCCAGGTCCGGCGCGGCGGCCGGCGCAGCCTGGGCCGGGCGATGAACCCGGCCACCGCCGTCCGGCTGCAGGACCTGATGGTCAAGGTCGTGGAGAACGGGACCGGCCGCAACGCGGCGATCCCGGGCGCTGTGGTCGGCGGCAAGACGGGCACCGCGCAGCACGGGGTCGGCAACGCGGGGACCCCGTACGCCTGGTTCATCTCCTGGGCCAGGGCCAAGGGCGCGACGCTGCCACAGGTGGCGGTCGCGGTGGTGGTCGAGGACGCGTCGGCCGACCGGGGTGACATCAGCGGCAACGGAGCGGCGGCGCCGATCGCCCGGGCGGTGATGGAGGCGGCGCTGGCCGCCGGCTGACACCCGGCCCCACCCGGTACGGGATGCCGTCCGGCAGGAGGACACCGTGGCGAGGAGAGCCGGAGCGCGCCGCCGGATCCAGGGCCGGATCCAGGGCCCGAAGCCAGGGCCCGGAGCCGGTGCCGGAGCCGGAGCCGGAGGCAGTGCCCGGAGCCGGAGCCGAGTGCACCCGCCGGTGTCGTGGCCCGGTGCCGGTGCCGGTGCCGGTGCCGGTGCCGGGGCCTGGAGCCGGTGTCGTGGCCCGGTGCCGGAGCCGGAGGCAGTGCCCGGAGCCGGAGCCGAGTGCACCCGCCGGTGTCGTGGCCCGGTGCCGGAGCCGGAGGCAGTGCCCGGAGCCGGAGCCGAGTGCACCCGCCGGTGCCGGGGCCCCGAGCCGTGCCGGAGCCGTGATCGAGCCGCCGAGGGCCGGCCGGAGAGCCCTTAGCGGGTGTCCGCCCCGTCGGCGATGGCGGACTCGACCTCCGCCATCCGCGCCGACTCCTCGGCAGCGAACCGCTCGCGGTCGAGGGCCTCGGCGATCTCCTCGTCCTGGCTCATCAGCAGGTCCAGGTTCGAGTCACCCATGTCGAAGACGCCGAGGTCCAGGTAGGCGCGCTGCAGCCGTTCGCCCCACAGCCCGATGTCCTTCACGCACGGCACGATCCTGCTGAACAGCAGCTTGCGGAACAGGTGCAGGAACTCCGACTGCTCACTGAGCAGCGTCGCTTCCTTCGCTCCGATGCCGAAGTTCTCCAGCACCTCCACCCCGAGCAGCCGGTCCCGCATCAGGTAGCAGCCCTCGATCACGAACTCCTCGCGCTCGCGCAGCTCGGCGTCGGTGAGCTGTTTGTAGTAGTCGCGCAGCGCCATCCGCCCGAAGGCCACGTGCCGCGCCTCGTCCTGCATCACGTAGGCCAGGAGCTGCTTCGGCAGCGGTTTGGTGGTCGTGTCGCGGATCATGCCGAAGGCGGCCAGGGCGAGCCCCTCGATGAGCACCTGCATGCCCAGGTACGGCATGTCCCAGCGGGAGTCGCGCAGGGTGTCGCCGAGCAGCCCCTGGAGGCTGTTGTTGATCGGGTACAGCATCCCGACCTTCTCGTGCAGGAAGCGCCCGAAGATCTCGGCGTGCCGGGCCTCGTCCATGGTCTGGGTGGCGGAGTAGAACTTCGCGTCCAGGTCCGGCACCGACTCCACGATGCGTGCCGCGCACACCATCGCGCCCTGCTCGCCGTGCAGGAACTGGCTGAAGTTCCAGGAGGCGTAGTGCCGGCGCAGTTCGCCCCTGTCCTTGGCGGTGAGCTTGGCCCAGTGCCGCGTCCCGTACAGCGGCAGGGCCTCTTCGGGAGTGCCCAGCGGATCGTACGGGTCGACCTCGATGTCCCAGTCGATGCGCTTGCCGCCGTCCCACTGCTTGTCCTTGCCCTTCTGGTAGAGCGCCAGGAGCCGCTCGCGGCCGTCGGCGTACTCCCAGCTGAAGCGGGCGGAGCCGGCGGCGGGGACCTGCCAGACCGGCTCGCCCGGGTTCTCGGTGTAGAGCTCATGCGTCGACACTGACGCCCCCTCGTCTCACGTACTGCCGTGTGGGACCGGACAGTTGGCAGCGTCACACGTTGGTAGACACGGGGTCAACAAGTCGTGCGCGAGGGATTGACGACCTTGCTGACAAGTAGTCTCATAAGAAGTGACCCCCGGTAACTCGACGACGAGGTGTCCGAACCCATGACGACCGTGACCGAACGAGCCGCGCTCAAGGACGCCCTCGGCCTGCTCAAGGACCGGGAGCAGATAGCCGAACGACTGCTCGAATCCTCGGCCAAGCACTCCTTCGACCCGGACAAGGAACTCGACTGGGACTCCCCGCCGATCGAGGGCAAGTACTACTGGCCGCCGGAACTGCTCTCCCTCTACGACACCCCGCTGTGGAAGAAGATGGGGGAGGAGCAGCGCATCGACCTCTCCCGCCACGAGGCGGCGGCGCTCGGCTCGCTCGGCATCTGGTTCGAGATCATCCTCATGCAGCTCATGGTCCGGCACATCTACGACAAGTCCCTGACCAGCAATCACGTCCGCTACGCGCTCACCGAGATCGCCGACGAGTGCCGCCACTCGATGATGTTCGCCCGCATGATCCAGAAGGCCGGCGCCCCCGAGTACCCCGTCTCCCGCCTCAACCACAACCTCGCCCGGATCCTGAAGACGGTCTCCACCACCCCCGGCTCCTTCGCCTGCACCCTCCTCGGCGAGGAGATCCTCGACTGGATGCAGCGCCTGACCTTCCCGGACGAGCGCGTCCAGCCGCTGGTCCGCGGCGTCACCCGGATCCATGTCATCGAGGAGGCCCGGCACGTCCGGTACGCCCGTGAGGAACTGCGCCGCCAGATGCTGACGGCCCCGCGCTGGGAGCGGGAACTCACCCGGATCAGCTGCGGCGAGGCCGCCCGCGTCTTCTCGCTGGCCTTCGTGAACCCGGCCGTCTACGACAACATCGGCGTGGACCGCCGCGAGGCCGTCGCGCAGGTGAGGGCGAGCGGCCACCGCCGCGAGGTCATGCAGAGCGGCGCTAAGCGGCTCACCGACTTCCTCGACGACATCGGCGTGCTGCGCGGTGTCGGCCGCAGGCTCTGGCAGAGCTCGGGCCTGCTGGCGTAGACCCTGGTGTCGAAGCAGCGCCGGGCCCGCGGTGACGCCGTGGGCGCGCCGCTCGTGGTCACCGGACCGGATCGGCCCTGATCCGGCCTGATCCACAGGACCCCCACTCGTCCGGTGCCCGCCGGGCTACCCTGCGGACATGACCGTACGCGCGTACCGCAGGCTGAGCGTCGAGGAGCGGCGGGCCCAACTCCTCGACGCCGCCCTCTCGCTGTTCGCGCACCGAGCACCGGAGGAGGTCTCCCTCGACGACGTCGCCGAGGCCGCCGGGGTGTCCCGCCCGCTCGTCTACCGCTACTTCCCGGGCGGTAAGCAGCAGCTCTACGAAGCCGCTCTCCGCTCCGCCGCCGACATCCTCGAACTGTGCTTCGCCGAACCCCAGCAGGGGCCCCTGACCCGGCGTCTGTCCCGGGCCCTGGACCGCTACCTCGCCTTCGTCCACGAACACGACGCCGGTTTCGCGGCCCTCCTGCAGGGCGGCAGCGTCGTGGAGACCTCCCGCACGACGGCGACGGTCGACGGCATCCGGCGGGCCGCCGCCGAGCAGATCCTCCTCCACCTGGGCGTCCCGGCCCCCGGCCCCCGGCTGCGCATGATGGTCCGTACGTGGATCACGGCCGTCGAAGCGGCCTCCCTCATATGGATCGACGAGGGCAAGCAGCCCGAGGTCGAGGGCCTCCGGGACTGGCTGCTGGACCAGTTCATCGCCCTGCTGACGGCCACCGCCGCCACGGACCCGGAAACGGCCGCGGCCGCCCGGGCCGCCCTCGCCCTGGAATCGGCGGACGGTCCGGTCGGGGTCCTGGCCCGCCGTGTCATCCCGGTGGTGTCCGAGGCCGCCCACCTGCTGTGACACTGGTGGGGTGAGAAGCCAACCGACCCCGTTCGAGGGCGGCCCGATGGACGGCCGGGTCCTCCCCGTCCTCCTCGGCCCGACCGGACACCCCCCGAAGTGGTACGAGATCCCCGTCCCGGATCCGGACGGCGGCCCGCCCACGGTCCTGCTGTACGAACGCGTCCCGGCGGGGTACTCCAAGCGGCTCGGGCTGCAGAAGGGGTGGAAGTACGACTTCCGCCCTTCGGGCACCAAGCCGAAACCCCGCTGGCCCTGGACGAAAGCCCCCCGGCAGCCCTGAGTCGCGTAACGGGGCCGCCCCCGGCGGAGCCCGCTCCCGCGTATCCGTCCCGCTGGTTCGGTGGGGCCGGCCGCGGGGGGAGCTCCCGGCCGGGGGCGGGCGGTGTGCGGAGGTCGGGGTCGGGTGTGTGTCGGGGCGCTTTTCGCAGGGCACCGAACGCACTGCCGTCGGGCTTTCCGACGCCTTGTCACGTTCGGTGCCCGAGGAGACGTCCCGGCGCGCGCCCGGTCCCGCCCGGAGCCGCTCCCGCGTATCCGTCCCTGGCCCCGCAGGTGCCCGCACTGCCCACCCCGGCGAACGACAACCCGGCACCCCCGCAAAGCCTCCGGTCAGGAACCCGGCAGGGTGAGGACCGCCAGGCCCCCTCCCCCCTCCGCCTCCAGGAACTCCAGCCGCGCCCCGATCACCGCGGCCTGCCCCACCGCGATGGTCAGCCCCAGCCCGTGGCCCTTGCCCCCGCTGCGGAAGCGCTGCGGGCCGTGCGCCGCCAGGTACGCGGGGAACCCGTCCCCGTGGTCCCGTACGGTCACCACCGGCCCGTCCACCGTCAGCACCACCGGCGGCCGCCCGTGCTTGTGGGCGTTGGCCACCAGGTTCCCGAGCACCCGTTCCAGCCTCCGCCGGTCCGTCTCCACGTGCGCGTCCCGGACGACCACGACCTCCGTGTCCGTCCCGGACGCCCGCACCACCCGGCGTACCAGCCGCCCCAGCTGGTGCAGGTCGCTCTCCACCACCTCGCTGCCCGAGTCCAGCCGGGAGATCTCCAGCAGGTCCTCCGTCAGCTGCCGCATCGTCCGGACCCGCTCGCGCACCAGTTCGGTCGGCCGGCTCTCCGGCAACAATTCCGACGCCGCCTGCAGCCCCGTCAGCGGAGTGCGCAGCTCGTGCGCCACGTCCGCCGTGAACCGGCGCTCGCTCTCCAGCTTCGACTGCAGGCTCCCGGCCATGGTGTCCAGCGCCGCGGCCACCGTCGCCACCTCGTCCTGGTGCCGCGCGGGGGTCCTGGTCCGCGGGTCGTCCACCCGCGCGTCGAGGTCGCCCTGGGTGATCCGCCGGGCCACCGCCGCCGTCAGGTGCAGCCGCCGGGTCACCCGGGTCACCGCGAACGCGCCCACCAGCAGCGTTCCGCCGATCGCCAGCAACGACGAGCCGATGATCGCGTTGTCCAGCCCGCTGATCGTTCGGGTGCTCTGTCCGTAGTCGACGGCGGCCGCGAGCGCCCGGCCGTCCGCCGGGCCCGCCGCCCACATGGTCGGGCGGCCCCGGTGGTCCGCCACCAGCGTGCCCCGGCGCCCGCTGACGGCGAGCGCCCGCAGCTCGGGCGGCAGGCCGACGGGGTCCAGCCAGGAACCGCGCGGAAGGGGCTCGCCCGCCTCGTACGCGCGCGAGGCCTCCAGCAGTTTGCCGAGGGCCCTCTCCCGCGCCGTGGCCACCGTCTGCCGGGTCACCTCCACATGTACGAGGGCGCCCAGTACGGCGGCCAGCGAGCAGCACATCACCACAATGAAGCACGCCGACTTCCAGGTCAGCGTGGCGGTCCAGGAAGGCAGCCGCACGGGCGTCACGGCCGGCCCGGCACGGCAGCGGGCTCCCGGCTCCCCGGGGCCTGCGGATGGCCGGGCACCCGGACGATCTGCTCGCGCGTGGGCAGCATCGTGAGCTGCCTCTCGTCCCAGGACCAGGCGGTGATCAGCTCGTAGCCGTGGTTGCCGCTGGGCACCCGCAGGATCACGTCGCCCCCGGCCAGTTCCACCGAGATGACGGTCTCCGTGGTCGCCATGATCCGGTTGAGCCGGCCGTCCTGGTCCGCCGTGTACACCCGTACGGACATCATCTTGTCCGGGAACTCGATGCCGACGATCAGCTCGTCCTTGCCGTTGTCGGTGAGGTCCCGGTAGTACGGCTTGAGCACCGGGCACGCCTCCGGGTCCTCCTCGTCCCCGTCCTCGCCCTTCGCGCACTCCAGGATCGCGGCCGCCGTCCGGGGCGGCATGCCGTCCGCGCCGACCCCGGTGTTCGGATGGGCGGTCAGCTCGGCCTGGACGAGGGCCACCGGGTCGACGGCGTGCACGTCCTGGTCGCGGACCGGCGGGATCCCCTTCACGTACTCGGGCGGGGCGCCACCCGGATCCGCGGGCGGTACGGACGCGCCGCGGCGGTCGGGCCACAGATGGACGGGCCCGCTCGCGGTCGGCGTGGAGCCGGCGCTCACCAGCCCGCCGGTGTCACCGCAGCCCGCCAGCAGCGGAACCAGTGCGAGGAGGGGGAGCAGGGTGCGCGCGGCCGGACGCAAGCGCAACCTGTTCACAGCCCCTGTGCCCTTCTGCCCGCGATACGCCGACGGTCGATCACGTCAACCATATGCGGTGGAACATCCGTTTCACCCTGCGTTCTCAGCTGCCGGTCTCAGCTGTCGGTGCGCCCTCGGCGCAGCATCGCGAAGCCCAGCCCGGCCGCGCCGACGGCCGCGATGCCACCGGCGGCGGCCAGCAGCAGCACGCCGTCGCCAGGACCGTCCGCCAGCGTACTCAGCCGCCGCCCACCGCCGGAGCCCTCGGCGACGACGCGGGTGTCCCCGGTGGCCGCCTTCCGCGGAACGGCGGCCGGGACGACCTGCCCGCCGCGCGCGTCCTGGCGGGTTCCGGTCTTGTGTCCGTCGCCCGCCACGGTGTGGTCGGCGCCCTGGGCCGGGACGTCACCCATCCAGGAGGTCAGCCGGCCGGAGGAGTCCAGCGAGGCGTGCAGGTCCCCGGAGCCGCCGAATGCGGTGACCCCGTCACGGCTCGTCAGGGTGGCCGCCTCGGCGCCGTCGGCCGTCAGGATCTGGGCCCGGTAAGCCCCGTCGGCCGTGCGGTAGACCTTCGCCGTGGAGACCCCGTCCGCGAGCGAGAGGCTCTTGACGAGGATCGACCGCGGGGCCGCTGAGTGCGCGGAGGAGGCCGCGGGTACCCCGTCGGCCAGGGCGGCGGCGGTGGGCAGCGCCAGCAGACTTCCGGCGCATGCGGTCACGGCGGCGGCGCGAACGAGAGTGCGGCGGCTGGCGGTGCTCACGAGGAAATCCTTCGGTGCCGGTCAGGGCCTGGGCCATCCAGGTGGGTCAAACCTAGGGCTCGGCCGTTGCGGCGGCACCCCGTTCGTGTAACAGCGGAGTCGCAACGTTCCGTCGGAGTCGTTACACATCCGAGGGATTGCCCTGCGGCGCCCCGGCTGCTCCCATGGACCGCGGGGGTGAGGGCGATGCGCGGACTCAAGGTACTGCCGAGCGGCCGGCCCGGCCGCGGCCGGCTGTACGTCAACCTGCCCGACGGGCAGGCGGTGGCCTGGTACGACCGGCAGGCCAACCGGATCAGCGTCCTGGCCGACTGCCACCGCGAGGCGATCCTGGCGGTGCTCCGCCCCTACCTGAGCGGGACGGTCGCGATCGGCCCGCCCCCGGTCCCCACGGCCTCCGACCTGCGACGTCTCGCCCTGCTGCCGGACGCGGACCTGGCCCCCAACCGCCCGGGGGAGACGCTGCTGGGCGAACTGGAACACGGTCCGACAGGCACCAGAGCCCGGCACCGGCTGCGCCAGGACCTGACCGCGCAGCAGCGGATGGGGGACTCCTTGGACGCCCTGGAAGCGGAGGGCTGGCGGACCCTGCACTGCGTCCCGCTCCCGGGCCTGGGCCGCATCGACCACCTGATCATCGGCCCGGCGGGGATCTTCTGCGTGCGTACGGTCCCGAGCCGCCGTCAGCGCGTGGTGGTAGGCGATCTCCTGCTCACGGTGGGCCGCACGGAACCCCGCCCGGACCCCCGTTGGATCCGCCGGGCGGCGGCCTTCTCGACGGCGGCGCTGGCCGCCAAGGTCACCCCGGTGCTGGCGGTGGTCGATGCCTCCCGGGTCGAAACGGCCCCCACGGTCCGCGACATCCGCATCCTCCAGCCCCCGACGGCGACCCCGACCCTCACGGCATCCCCCGCGACCCTCGAACCCCCGGAGGTCGAAGCCCTGTTCGCCCGGGCCCGCGACACCACCACCTGGCTGGGTCCCGTCGCCCACTCCACCTCCACCGAAGCCTGAGGCGCCCCCACCTGCGCTGCGCGCTCGACTCAGGCAGGGGTGGACAGGGGAAAGCGCCGCAGGCCGGGGCCGCGCCGGGGTCGGGGGGTGGGCCGGGCCCAGCCCCGCGCCCCGGCTCCGCTCAGGCGGAGGCCCGCTTCCGTGGTGTCGCCGCCTTCTTCGCCGCCGCCGCAGCGGTCTTCTTCGCCGCGGCCGTCTTGGCCGTGCTCTTGGCCGTGCTCTTGGTCGCTCCCGCTTTCGCACCCGCACCCGAAGCCGACTTCCCCGCAGCCGACTTGCCGCTGGTCGTCGTCTTCTTCTTCGTCGCGGCCGAAGCAGCCGTCTTCTTCGCCGAAGCCGCCGTCGACTTCTTCCCGCCGACCGCCTTCGGCACAGCCGCAGCACCCGTACGCGTACCCGCACCCGTACCCGTACCCGCCTTCCGCCGGATCGACGTGACCGCGGCCTCCGCCTCGCTCTGCCCGTCCGCGTCAGCGTCCGCCTCCCCCCGGGAAGCCTTCGCGGCCCGCACGCTCTTCTCCAACGCCGCCATCAGGTCGATCACCTGCCCGCCGGCCGGCTCCACCACGGCCTCCGTCGGCTCGAACGCCCCACCCGACTTCGCCACGATCAGCGCCTCCACCGCCTCCCGGTAGTCGTCGTGCAGCGAGGCCATCTCCACCTCCCCCAGCGTGGCCATCAGCGCGTCCGCCAGGTCGAGTTCGGCGTCCCGAACGGTCACGTCGGCCTCCGGAGCCACCCCCTCCGGTGCCCGGATCTCGTCCGGCCACAACAGGCCGTGCATCGCGATCACGTCGTCCACGACCCGCAGCATGCCGAGCCGCTCCCGCCCCCGCAGCGCGTACTTGGCGATCGCGACCTTCCGGCTCCGCTTGAGCGCCTCCCGCAGCAGGGTGTACGGCTTCGCCGCCGTCGCCCCGTTCGCCGCGAGGTAGTACGCCGCGTCCATCTGCAGCGGATCGATCTCCTCCGCCGGTACGAACGACATGATCTCGATCGTCTTCGCGGTCGCCAGCGGCAGCTGCGCCAGATCCTCCTCGGTGATCGGGACGATCGACCCGTCGGCCTCCTCGTACCCCTTGCCGATCTCGACGCTCGGCACCTCCTCCCCGTCCAGCTCGCACACCTTGCGGTACCGGACGCGCCCGCCGTCTTTCACATGGATCTGGCGGAAGGAGATCGAGTGGCTCTCGGTGGCGTTCACGAGCTTGATCGGAATGCTGACCAGGCCAAAGGAGATCGCCCCGTTCCATATGGATCGCACGGTTCCTCCTGTTTCGTGGCAATCTCATCGTATGACGCCGATCACATTGGTGGAGGGCCGTCGCATCGCGCTCAGCAATCTCGACAAGGTTCTCTACCCGGAGACCGGCTTCACCAAGGGCGAGGTGCTGCACTACTACGCCACCGTCGCGGGCCCGCTGCTCGCCCACATCCACGACCGACCGGTGTCCTTCCTGCGCTACCCCGACGGGCCGGACGGCCAGCTCTTCTTCACCAAGAATCCGCCGCCCGGCACGCCCGACTGGGTGATGACCACCCCCGTGCCGCGCTCCGAGGACCCCTCCGCCACCCAGGTGGTCGTCGCCGACCTGGCCACCCTCATGTGGTCCGCCAACCTCGTCGTGGAGTTCCACACCCCCCAGTGGACCGCCGGCCACCCCGCCCTCGCCGACCGCCTGGTCCTCGACCTCGACCCCGGCCCGCCCGCCACCGTCGTCGAGTGCTGCGCCGCCGCGCTCTGGCTGCGCGAGCGGCTCGCCGCCGACGGCCTGCGCGCCTACGCCAAGACCTCCGGCTCCAAGGGCATGCACCTGGCAGTGCCGCTGGAGCCGACCCCGTCCGAGCGGGTGTCCGCGTACGCGAAACAGCTCGCCCGGGAGGGCGAGCGCGAGCTTCCCGAGCTGATGGTGCACCGCATGGCCAAGGCGCTGCGCCCCGGCAAGGTCTTCGTCGACCACAGTCAGAACGCCGCCGCCAAGACCACCGCCGCCCCCTACACCCTGCGCGCGCGGGCCCGGCCGACCGTTTCCGCGCCCGTGTCCTGGGCGGAGGTCGAGGCCTGCCGGACCGCCGCCGGACTCGTCTTCGCCGCCGACGACATCGCCCCGAGGCTCGCCCGCGACGGGGACCTCTTCGGCCCGCTGACCGACCCCGAGCAGGCCCGCCCGCTCCCCGGGACCGGGACCCGGCCATGATCCGCGTCGCGCTGGCCGCCACCGTACGTACCCTGCCGCGCGGGGCCGGACTGGCGTACGAGCCGAAGTTCGACGGCCACCGGCTCGTCGTGCTGCGCTCGGCGGCCGACGTGACGCTCCAGGCACGCTCCGGCCGGATCGTGACCAGCGCCTTCCCCGACCTGGCCGCGGCCGCCCTGCGGCTGCCCGCCGACACGGTCCTCGACGGCGAGGTGGTGGTCTGGCACGCGGGGCGTACCGACTTCGCCCTGGTGCAGCGGCGTGCCGCGGCCACGGCCGCCCGGGCCGCCGCCCTCGCGCAGCGCCTGCCCGCCTCGTACGCCGCCTTCGACGTGCTGGAACTGGCCGGGCTCGACGTACGCGGGCGCTCGTACGAGCGCCGCCGGGCCCTCCTCGTCGACCTGCTGCTGCCACTGGGGCCACCGCTGCAGCCGGTGCCGATGACCACCGATCCGGAACTGGCCGCCACCTGGTACGAGACCTTGCCGGCCAGCGGCATCGAGGGCCTCGTCGTGAAACGGCTGGACCAGGCCTACCCGGCCGGACGGCGCGGCTGGCAGAAGCTGCGTCACACCGACGTCCGGGACGCGGCGGTGGTCGGCTACACCGGCACCCCGCGCCGCCCGCTCGCCCTCGTGCTCGTCCTGCCGGTCGGAGACCAGACCCCGTTGGTGTCGAGCCCGCTGGGCGCGGCACTGCGGTCGGAGGTGGCGGCCGCGGTGGCCGCCCGCGGGGCGGCCTCGCCCTCCCTGGCCACGGTCACGGCGATCGGGCTCGGGGAGGTCTCCTTCCGGATGCTCGACCCGCCGCTCACGGCGGAGGTCCGGCACACCTCGACCCGGCACCCGCCCCCGGAGGTGCTGCGGCTGAGGACGGACCTCTGACGGACCTGCGACGGATTCCGGACGGACCTCCGACC
>NZ_JBSGZP010000118.1:0-14279 GCF_053611065.1 Streptomyces sp. NPDC054840 | reverse complement strand
CGAGGATCACGAGGAGGCCGAGGCCGCCTCCGGGGGTCGCCCCGGAGGCGGCGCCGAGCATGTCGTCGAGCCAGTCGAAGAACCTGCGCAGGGCACGGTCGAACAGGCTCGGGTCGTTCTCGTGGTACATCGGCTTGGACAGTTCACGCTCCGCCGCTTCCCTGGCGGGCTCGCGCGGTGTCGTCACCGGTGGTGTCTCGGCGCTCGGCAGGAGCGCCGTGGCGCGGGTGATGAGGCCCCCCGTACTCATCATCTGTGCGTCAGCCTCCGGTCGTGCCGTAGTTCTCGAGGCCGGCGGCCCGGGCGAGCTCCAGGTCGAGGCCCTCGCGGCGGATGCGCTGGTCGACGTAGAGGAGGACGGTGACGCCGGACTGGAACGGCATGACGATGGTCTGCGCGATGATCAGGCCGATCGCGGGGGCGATCAGTACGCCCCAGTTGTTCATGCCGCTGCCGTCCTCAAGGGCGTCGAGGCCACCGCCGAAGGCGAGGAGGCTGACGATCTGGAACGGGGCGACGATCATCGCGGAGATGAAGAAGGCGATGACGGTGGTGAGGACCGTGATGCCGAAGATGCGCCACCAGGTGTCCTTGACGAGCTTGGAGGAGCGCGCGAAGGCCTTGAAGACGGTGCTCTTCTCCAGCATCAGGGCGGGCGATGCCAGGCTGAACTTGATGCCCAGCCAGACCAGGAGCGGCAGCCAGAGGACGAAGCCGACGACGGCGAGACCGATGGTGTCGGTCAGGACGCCCGGCAGGATCAGTACGGCGCCGAGCAGGACGGCGCCGAGGGCCAGCAGCAGGGTGAGCCCTATCAGGCGCAGCAGCTGGGGGCGGGCCTCGCGCCAGGCGCCGGAGACCGAGGAGTGCTGGCCGAGCACGGCGCGGCTGAAGACCATCGTGAGCATCGCGGTGACCACGATCGTCCCGAGGGCCTGGATGAACTGGATCACCGCGGACGCGCCGATGGTGCTGCCGAGCGAGTCGAAGACCTCCTCGGGGCCGGCGTCCGGGTTCGCGGCGAAGGTGAGGTCGTCCAGCATGAACTTCTGCACGATCACGCTGATCACCTGGACGACGGTGGCCACGACGACGGTGATCGGCAGGACCGAGCGCCAGTGGGTGCGCATGGTGGCAACCGCGCCGTCGAGGATCTCGCCGAGACCCAGGGGCCGCAGCGGGATCACACCGGGCTTGGCGGCGGGGGGCTGGCCCCACTGGCCGGGGCCGCCCGGGTAGCCGTACTGGGGGCCGTTCGGGCCCGCCTGCGGGGTGCCTGGCTGCTGTCCCCAGCCCGTGGTGGGCTGCGGCTCGGCCTGCGGGGCCTCGGGCGTGGTGCCCGGGCTCGACCACTGACCGGGCGGCGGCTGCTCGGCGGACCACTTCGGGCCGCCGGTGGGCTGCGCGGGCCGGCCGGGTGCTGCGGGCTGTTGCGTGCCGCCGTCGGTGCCCGGCCGCTCGCCGTCGGACGGAGAGGATCCGGGCGTAGCCCAGCCCGGAGAGTCGTTCATCGTCACTCCTTCACGTGCGCCTGCCGCGGCGGGGCGCTGGTCGCTGCCATCGTGCCACGTGGGGGGCCCGAACGGAGTAGGGGGTGGGCGGCGGATCGGGTGCGGTGGCGGGGCGGAGAGGGTCGGTTCGGGGAGATCCCGACCGGTCGGTCGATCCCGGGCGGTGCTGGGGGGTCGTCGCAGCCCGTACCTTCAATAGTCGACCCGATCGGGGGCAGACTGGGGGAGCTGATCTCCACGCACCTCCGAGGGTCGATTTCCAGCCCTTTTGGCTGTGGGACAGCTCACCGCCGGGTAA
This sequence comes from Streptomyces sp. NPDC054840, assembly GCF_053611065.1. Taxonomy (NCBI): domain Bacteria; kingdom Bacillati; phylum Actinomycetota; class Actinomycetes; order Kitasatosporales; family Streptomycetaceae; genus Streptomyces; species Streptomyces sp. NPDC054840. Next base: position 12,470 of record NZ_JBSGZP010000118.1, on the reverse strand, counting down.
CGATTAGCTAATGGGATGATGTCAAGCATGAAGGGACGAGTCCTTGTCGTCGACGACGACACCGCGCTGGCCGAGATGCTCGGCATTGTGCTGCGTGGAGAAGGTTTTGAGCCGTCGTTCGTAGCGGACGGTGACAAGGCGCTGGCTGCCTTCCGGGAGGCGAAGCCCGACCTGGTGCTGCTGGACCTCATGCTGCCCGGAAGGGACGGCATAGAGGTGTGCAGGCTCATCCGGGCCGAGTCCGGCGTGCCGATCGTCATGCTCACCGCCAAGAGCGACACGGTGGACGTCGTCGTGGGTCTGGAGTCCGGGGCCGACGACTACATCGTGAAGCCGTTCAAGCCGAAGGAGCTGGTGGCCCGTATCCGGGCGCGTCTGCGCCGGTCGGAGGAGCCCGCGCCCGAGCAGCTGGCCATCGGTGACCTGGTCATCGACGTGGCCGGGCACTCGGTCAAGCGGGACGGTGCCTCCATCGCCCTGACGCCGCTCGAGTTCGACCTGCTGGTCGCCCTCGCGCGCAAGCCGTGGCAGGTCTTCACCCGTGAGGTGCTGCTGGAGCAGGTCTGGGGCTACCGGCACGCGGCGGACACCCGCCTGGTCAACGTGCATGTGCAGCGCCTGCGCTCCAAGGTCGAGAAGGATCCGGAGCGCCCCGAGATCGTCGTGACGGTGCGCGGTGTCGGCTACAAGGCCGGACCCAGCTGACGTGCAGTCCGGCGCGTCCGGCATGTCCGGCGAGGTCCCGGGCGGCTTCCGCCCGTGGAGGCTGCGCTTCGGCCGGCTGTTCCGGGACCGGGCGTCGAGCAGCCGGGTACTGCGGCTCCTCGTACGCCTGGCGCGCCGGCCGCTGCTTCCGGCTGTCCGCCTGTGGCGGCGCAACATCCAGCTCCGGGTGGTCGCGGCCACCCTGCTGATCTCGCTCGCCGTGGTCCTCGCCCTGGGGTTCGTCGTCATCGCACAGGTCAGCAAGGGTCTCCTCGACGCCAAGGAGGAGGCGGCGCAGAGCCAGGCCGCGGGCGGGTTCGCGGTGGCGCAGGAGAAGGCCAACGCCCCGGCCACGGTGGACGGGCCGGACGCCACCGACAACAGAGTCGGCCGGGACGCCAGTACCTGGATGAACTCCCTGGTCAAGCAGTTGGCCAGTGGCGGCCAGACCGCTTTCGAGGTCGTCGCGCTGGGTGCGGGCGCGGGCGATGAGGCGCTGCCCGGAACGCAGGGCGTCAAGGGCGCCCGGGCCTCCGGCAACGTGGACCCGACCGCCAGCGTCCCGCTGGGGCTGCGCCGGGCCGTCAACCATGCCACCGGCGCCTTCAAGACCTTCTCCGAGATCCGGTACACCAGCGGGGACGGGGCGAAGGAGCCCGAGCCGGCGCTGGTCATCGGCAAGCGGCTCTCGGACATCAACGGCGACCCGTACGACCTGTACTACCTCTTCCCGCTCACGCAGGAGGAGGAGTCCCTCAACCTGATCAAGGTCACCATCGTGACGGCGGGCCTGTTCGTGGTCGTCCTGCTCTGCGGCATCGCCTGGCTCGTCGTACGCCAGGTGGTGACCCCGGTCCGGATGGCCGCGGGGATCGCCGAGCGGCTCTCGGCCGGGCGGCTCCAGGAGCGGATGAAGGTCACCGGTGAGGACGACATCGCGCGCCTCGGCGAGGCCTTCAACAAGATGGCGCAGAACCTCCAGAACAAGATCCAGCAGCTGGAGGAGCTGTCCCGGATGCAGCGCCGCTTCGTCTCGGACGTCTCGCACGAGCTGCGCACCCCCCTGACGACGGTACGGATGGCCGCCGACGTCATCCACGACGCCCGGGTCGACTTCGACCCGATCACCGCGCGCTCCGCCGAGCTGCTCGCCGGGCAGCTCGACCGGTTCGAGTCGCTGCTGGCCGACCTGCTGGAGATCAGCCGGTTCGACGCCGGGGCCGCGGCCCTGGAGGCCGAGCCCATCGACCTGCGTGACGTCGTACGCCGGGTCATCGACGGCGCGGAGCCGCTCGCCGAGCACAAGGGCACCCGGATCCGGGTCCTGGGCGACACCCAGCCGGTCATCGCCGAGGCCGACGCCCGGCGGGTGGAGCGGGTGCTGCGCAATCTGGTCGTCAATGCCGTGGAGCACGGCGAGGGCCGCGACGTGGTGGTCCGGCTGGCGTCCGCGGGCGGGGCGGTCGCCGTCGCCGTACGGGACTACGGGGTCGGGCTGAAGCCCGGCGAGGCCACCCGCGTGTTCAACCGGTTCTGGCGGGCCGACCCGGCGCGGGCGCGCACGACCGGCGGGACCGGCCTCGGGCTGTCCATCGCCGTCGAGGACGCCCGGCTGCACGGGGGCTGGCTGCAGGCCTGGGGCGAGCCGGGCGGCGGTTCGCAGTTCCGTCTGACCCTGCCGCGCACGGCCGACGAGCCGCTGCGGGGCTCGCCCATCCCGCTGGAGCCCGAGGACTCCCGGGCCAACCGCGCCAACCGGGCCCGGGCCGCGGCCGAGGCCGCGGGCGGCGCGGCGGAGCGTACGCCGGCCGACGCGGGCGACCGCTCGCCGATACCGCCGCGCTCGCCCGTCGCCGGAGCGATGCCGGTGCCCGCCGACCCGACGGCCCTGCCGGGGAACGGGGCCAGGGTCGTGGCCCGCCCGGCCGAGCAGGCACAACAGGAGGACCGAGCCGATGGACGCTGAGCCCTTGGACGCGCGGGCGGGGCGTGCGCGGGTACGGCGCCGGCGGCTGCGCACCGTGCGGGCGTACGCCTTCAGTGCGGCCGGGCTGCTGCTCGCCGGCTGTGCCTCCATGCCGGACAGCGGCGACATCCGCCCGGTGCAGGCTTCGCAGGGCGTGGACTCGCAGGTCCGGGTGTTCGGCGTACCGCCTGCGGACAAGGCCAGCCCGGCGGAGATCGTCGACGGCTTCCTGGAGGCGATGACCAGTGACGACCCGCAGCTGGAGACCGCCCGCAAATACCTCACCGAGGCCGCCGCGAAGAGCTGGAAGCCCGGCTCCGCCGTCACGGTGCTCTCCTCCGGACTCAACCGGGTTCCGAACCGGGGCGAGAAGGACCCCGAGGGGCCCCGCTGGAAGGTGACCGGCAAGAAGCTCGCGACCGTCGACGAGCACAGCGCGTACCAGCCGCAGACCGGGGCCAGGGAGTACGAGGAGTTCCTGCAGCTCGTCCAGAACGAGGACAAGCAGTGGCGGATCTCGACCCCGCCGAGCGGGCTCGTGCTCAGCGAGTCGGACTTCCAGCGCATCTACATGCCGGTCAACAAGTACTACTTCGCGGGCGGCACGCTCGTCGCCGACCCCGTCTACGTGCGTCAGCGCACCGATCCGGACTCGCGGATGGACCCGACCACGCAGACCGTGCAGTCGCTGCTGGCCGGGCCGTCGCGGTGGCTCGCCCCGGTCGTGGAGTCCAGCTTCCCCACCGGTACGGAACTGGGCCCGGGCACCAAGTCCCTTTCGTACGACGGGCAGAACACGCTGCGCGTGCCGCTCAACGAGAAGGCCGAGAACGTCGCGCAGCCGCAGTGCAAGAAGATGGCCACGCAACTCCTGTACACGGTCAAGGATCTGACGGGTTCCCGGCTCGACCAGGTCGAACTGGTGCGGGCCGGCGGCAAGTCGACCTCCCTGTGCTCGGTGAGCGAGGTGAGCGCGGCCGCCATCGCGGGCCGGCCCAAGATTCCCGAGTTCCAGTACTTCGTCGACAACGACAAGCGGCTGGTCCGGATGAAGCTGGACACGAGCAGCGAGGACCAGCAGGCCCGGTTCGAAGCGGTGCCGGGGCCGCTGGCCACGCCTCCCGGGTTCAAGGTCAGATCGGCGGCGGTCTCGCACGACGAGCGGCGGGCGGCCGTGATCTCCGAGGACGAGCACGCGCTGTACGTCGTCGCACTGGTCGGGGGCGGGACGATGCCACAGCCGTTGCCGATCGGCAAGGGCGGCAAGGCGGCGATGCTGACCGCGCCGAGCTGGGACGCTTCGGGTGATCTGTGGGTCGCGGACCGGGATCCCCAGGGCCCGGGGCTGTGGCGGGTGCCGGGTGGCGCCGGAACGCCGGAGAAGGTGCAGGTGGCGGGGCTGGACGGCCGACGGATCGCCTCGCTGAAGGCGTCCGCCGACGGGGCGCGGATCGCGCTCCTGGTGGAGCAGCCCGACAGCAGCAAGGTCCTCTACGTGGGGCGGATCGAGCGGCCCGACGGCAAGACGGACTCCTCGGCGGTGTCGGTGCGCGAGCTGCGTCCGGCGGCCCCGCAGATGGTCGATGTGACGGCGATGAGCTGGGCGCCGCGCGGACGCCTGCTCGTGGTGGGCCGGGAGAACGGCGGCGTGCAGCAGGCCCGCTACATGCTGGCCGACGGCTCGATGGTCGCGGCGAGTCTGCCCGGGGCCACCGGGCTGTCCGAGGTGGCGGTCGCGGCCACGGAGGACGAGGCGAAGCCGAAGCCGGTGGTCGCCTACTCGGAGGACGGGATCGTGTGGCTGCCGCCGGGGGCGCAGTGGCGCACGGTGGCGGGCGGCCGGTCTCCGGTGTACCCGGGCTGAGCTGCGCTCGCGTACGGGTTGTCCACAGGGGTCGCGGGTCGTGGCCGCGCCCGTCAGTGTGGAGCCATGCGGGAGTGGTGGAAGGAGCTCGCCGGGCTGGTCCTGCCGGTCGACTGCGCCGGCTGCGGGGCGGTCCGGGTGCTGGTGTGCGCCGAGTGCCGGGATGCGCTGAGCGGGGCGGGGGAGGGGCCGGTGCGGCCGTCCCCGCGGCCCGCGGGGCTCCCCGTGGTACGGGCCGCCGCCGTGTACGAGGGGGGCGTACGGAGCATCCTGCTGGCGCACAAGGAGCGCGGGGCGCTGCCGCTGGCCGGGGTGCTCGGTGCCGCCCTGGGGGCGGCCGTCCTGGGAAGCGGTTCCGGTGGTGCGGCCGGGTTGGGTGGTCCGGCCGGGCGGCCGGGTGGTGCGGGGGTCGTGGTGCTGGTCCCGGTTCCGTCGGCGCGGCGGCAGGTCCGGGCGCGCGGGCACGATCCGGCGCGCAGGATCGCCTTGGCGGCCGCGGGGCGGCTGCGGCGGGCCGGTGTTCCCGCGCGCGTGGCGCCCGTACTGGGGCTGCGGCGGGCGGTGGCGGATCAGGCGGGGCTGGGAGCCCGGCAGCGCCGGGAGAACCTCGCGGGGGCGCTGGCGGTGCGCCGGGGCGCGCGGGGGTGCCTGTCGGCCGGGAGCCGGATCGTGCTCGTGGACGACCTGATCACCACGGGGGCGACGCTGGCCGAGGCGGCCCGGGCGGTGCGCGCCGCGGGGCTGGTCACGGGCCCGGGGGCGGTGCTGCGGGCGGCGGTGGTGGCGGCGCCGGCGGAGTCGTTCAGACGGATCGAACGGGTGCCGCGTGTTTGAGCAACTCGTACAGAAGAAGAATCTTGTGAATAGATTCGGAACTGGCGGGGAAGGCCCATCGTTGCAGGTAGTAAGAGGGAACAGCCACTTCGTCGGAAGTACATTCCGGTAGCGGGTGCCGACAACCGCCATAGAGAGATATGTTCGGTTGTAAGGAACTCAGGAGGCTGTCTCTCGACTCCGAAGTCGGTGGGGTGTTGATCTTGCCGATGGGGGAGGAGGAGGTGAAAGTCGCCAAGTCCGAGGCTCCGGCCTTCACCGGAGTCTGGTGCGAAAGGGAGACGCTTCGCCCCGTCGGGTGAAGCTATCCGGGAACGGAGTTCTGCGTGGACATCGTCGTCAAGGGCCGCAAGACCGAGGTGCCCGAGCGGTTCCGCAAGCACGTGGCCGAGAAGCTGAATCCCGAGCGGATCCAGAAGCTCGACGCCAAGGTGATCAGCTTGGACGTCGAGGTGTCCAAGGAGCACAACCCGCGTCAGGCCGACCGTTCCGACCGCGTGGAGATCACCCTTCATTCGCGGGGCCCGGTGATCCGGGCGGAGGCCGCCGCCGCCGACGCGTACGCGGCGCTCGACCTGGCTCAGGACAAGCTGGAGGCCCGGCTGCGCAAGCAGCACGACAAGCGTTACACCCGCCGCGGCAGCGGCCGGATCCCGGCGGCGGAGGTCGCCGACGTGGTGCCGGGCGTCGCATCGCTGAACGGCAGTGGCCAGCCGGTGTCGGAGGAGAAGACGGACGGGGTACCGATCACCCGGATCGGATCCCTCGAGGTGCAGGGCGAAGGCCCGCTCATCGTCCGCGAGAAGACCCACTCGGCCGCGCCGATGTCGCTCGACCAGGCCCTGTACGAGATGGAACTGGTCGGCCACGACTTCTATCTGTTCGTCGACTCCGAGACGAAGTTGCCCAGTGTCGTCTACCGCCGTCATGCCTATGACTACGGAGTCATCCACGTGAACCCCGACGGTGCCTCCAGCTCGGAGGAGCCGCGGGGCGGCGCCGGTGGCGCGCTCGGCGGCTGAGGCCATCACATCCGTTTCATCGCCCCCGGGCAGGCGCTCAGGCGCCTGCGCGGGGGCGCCTGTATGACGGGTATGCGACAGGTATGCGCCAGGTGGCTCACTTGTGACCCCCGGGCCGTGGTGCGGGCATGGAATCATGGCGTGCAGTCAACCGGCTGCGGTGTGTGTCCGGTTGGCCCAGCAGCTGAGCACATGCAGGGGGAGGAACGATGGCGGACAGCTTCGGGCCGGTGCGCGGGGACGGCGGCGTCGCGGGCTGCCGCGGGACGGACGACCCGTCACAGGAGCCCGCCCGGGAGCCCATCAGGGTGCTCGTGGTGGATGACCACGCCCTCTTCCGGCGGGGACTGGAGATCGTCCTCGCACAGGAGGAGGACATCCAGGTCGTCGGCGAGGCCGGGGACGGGGCGGAGGCCGTGGACAAGGCGGCCGACCTGCTTCCGGACATCGTGCTGATGGACGTGCGGATGCCCCGGCGCGGCGGGATCGAGGCGTGCACCTCGATCAAGGAGGTGGCCCCCTCCGCGAAGATCATCATGCTGACGATCAGCGACGAGGAGGCGGACCTCTACGATGCGATCAAGGCGGGCGCGACCGGGTACCTCCTGAAGGAGATCTCGACGGACGAGGTGGCCACGGCGATCCGGGCGGTGGCGGACGGCCAGTCGCAGATCAGCCCGTCGATGGCGTCGAAGCTGCTCACCGAGTTCAAGTCGATGATCCAGCGGACCGACGAGCGGCGGCTGGTTCCCGCGCCGCGGCTGACGGACCGGGAGCTGGAGGTCCTCAAACTGGTGGCCACCGGTATGAACAACCGTGACATCGCCAAACAGTTGTTCATTTCGGAGAACACCGTGAAGAACCACGTCCGCAACATCCTGGAGAAGCTGCAGCTGCACTCCAGGATGGAGGCCGTGGTCTACGCGATGCGGGAAAAGATCCTCGAAATCCGCTGAGGCTTTCCCGGGATCCCCGGTGGGGCCCTTCGGTTCAGATCGCGGCCAGCGCCGCGGTGACGGCCGCGGCTTCCGAGGGCGAGCTCGCGCGTTCGACGCGTACGTCCTCGCAGCCGACCCATTCCGCCGCTTCCCGCAGGGCCAGGGCCATCGGGCCGGCGGCCTTCGGGGAGGTCAGGGAGAGCTGCCGGGCGACCAGCGTGCGGCCCTCGCGGGCCGGGTCGACGCGGCCCTGGAGCCGGCCGCCCGCCAGCAGCGGCATCGCGAAGTACCCGTGTATCCGCTTCGGCTTGGGCACATACGCCTCCAGGCGGTGCGTGAAACCGAAGATCCGCTCCGTCCGGGGACGGTCCCAGACCAGGGAGTCGAAGGGCGAGAGCAGCGTCGTGCGGTGGCGGCCCCTGGAGGTCTCCGCGAGAGCCGCCGGGTCCGCCCAGGCCGGTTTGGACCAGCCCTCCACCTCGATCGGGACCAGCCCGGAGTCCGCGATCACCGCGTCGAACTCCTCGCCCTTGAGCCGGTGGTAGTCCGCGATGTCGGCTCGGGTGCCGACGCCCAGGGACCGGCCGGCCAAGGCGACCAGGCGGCGTACGCACTCGCGGTCGTCCAGGTCGTCGTGGAGCAGCGCGTCGGGAACGGCCCGCTCGGGGAGGTCGTAGACCCGCTTCCAGCCGCGGCGCTCGCTGCAGACCACCTCGCCGGTGTCCAGCAGCCACTCCACCGCGATCTTGGTCTCGGACCACTCGAACCACTCGCCGCCGTTCTTGGCGCCGCCCAGCTCCGTCGAGGTCAGCGGGCCGTCGGACCTGAGCCGGTCCAGTACCGCCCGCGTCGAGCGCTCCTTGTCCTGGAGGACGTGCCAGCGGTGGCCGCGCGCCCGGCGGGCCCGGCGGCGGAACGCGAAATGCGGCCATTCCTCGATCGGCAGGATGCAGGCGGCGTGCGACCAGTACTCGAAGGCGTGCCGCTCGGTCCAGTAGGCCTTCTCCACGGTGTCCCGGCCGACCGCGCCGAGGCGTGCGTACGGGATCAGCTCGTGCGAGCGGGCCAGGACCGAGATGGTGTCCAACTGCACCGCGCCCAGGTGGCGCAGGACCCCGCGGACCCCGCCGCGCCGGTCGGGTGCGCCCAGGAAGCCCTGCGCGCGCAGGGCTATCCGGCGGGCCTCGTCGGCGGACAGCGGGAGCGATGTCATGGTGCGGAGCTTAAGGGCTGTCCCGTGATCCCCGGCGGGCGCACGACGACGGCTACGGCACCTCGGCGCGTTGTCGGAGCGCCAGAATACGACCGGTATGCAGACGCGCCTCCGCCTAGTGCTGTGACCGGAAAGGTTCACCGGGTCACGACGCCCGGCACGGCACCTCGCCGCGTTGTCGGACCGCGCGAGTACGTCCAGTACGAGCCGCGGCCCTCCGCCTTGCGATGCACCACACCGGACGCCGCAACCCGGCAAACCTTCCCGGTCACAGCACTAGCGATGCACCGCATCCGACGCCGTGCGCTGATCCACCGGGGGTGACGGGACAGCCCTCAGGACGCGCCACTGACAGCGGGCAGGTACGGCGTCCGCGAGGGCAGGCCGAGGTCGGAGGGGAGCAGGGCGCCGACCCAGCAGTCGCGGTACGTCCCGCGCTGCAGGATGCCGGCCCGCAGCATCCCCTCGACCTGGAAGCCGGCCTTCTCGGCCACGGCGCGGGAGCCCGCGTTGCCCACCTCGGCCCGCCATTCGAGTCGCCCGATGCCCAGCTCGGTGAAGGCCCAGCGGGCGACGGCCAGGACCGCCTCGGCCGTGTAGCCCCGGCCGCGGTGCTCCCGGACCGCCCAGTAGCCGACCTCGTAGCTCTCCGCGCTGTGGACGTGCACGCCGACGGACGCCACCAGCGGGCCCTCGGCCCCGAGGCGTACGGCGAAGGGGAAGGCCGTGCCGTCGCGCCAGCCGTTGGGGGCGGTCTCGGTCACCCAGGCGTGCGCGTTCTTCTGCTCGTAGGGGGAGGGGACCGTCGTCCAGCGCTGGATGTCGGGGTCCTGTGCCGCGGCGTGGACCTCGGCCTCGTCCGCGGGGACGAAAGGCCGAAGTATCAATCGGTCCGTACTCAGTGTCGTGGGCTCCATGAAGGGATTCTGCTGGCGTCCCGGTATCGGGGGCGAACAATTTTCGGTGATCCCTCCGGGCGATGCGGCACCTTCGGTGTCCCCCGTACGTTCTCAATCCGGGCACCCGTGCCCTCAGGGGAACGGCGGACCTCCCGACGTGGCCACGTCCTCGCTTACGATGGCCGTTGCGGTGGGGCCCACCTGCCGTGCCCGTGTACGTACAGTGCCCAGGCCCGACCGGCAAGGAGACAAACCTCGGTGTCCGTCTTCAACAAGCTCATGCGTGCAGGCGAAGGCAAGATCCTGCGCAAACTGCACCGCATCGCGGACCAGGTCAACTCCATCGAAGAGGACTTCGTCAACCTCTCCGACGCCGAGTTGCGTGCGCTCACGGACGAGTACAAGCAGCGTTTCCAGGACGGCGAGAGCCTGGACGACCTGCTGCCCGAGGCCTTCGCGACCGTGCGCGAGGCGGCCAAGCGCGTGCTCGGCCAGCGGCACTACGACGTCCAGATCATGGGCGGGGCGGCGCTGCACCTCGGCTACGTGGCCGAGATGAAGACCGGTGAGGGCAAGACCCTCGTCGGCACGCTGCCCGCGTACCTGAACGCGCTGTCCGGCGAGGGCGTCCACCTGATCACGGTGAACGACTACCTCGCCGAGCGTGACTCAGAGCTGATGGGCCGGGTGCACAAGTTCCTCGGCCTGGAGGTCGGCTGCATCCTGGCGAACATGTCGCCCGCGCAGCGCCGCGAGCAGTACAACTGCGACATCACCTACGGCACGAACAACGAGTTCGGCTTCGACTACCTGCGCGACAACATGGCGTGGTCCCAGGACGAGCTCGTCCAGCGCGGCCACAACTTCGCCGTGGTCGACGAGGTCGACTCGATCCTCGTCGACGAGGCCCGTACGCCGCTGATCATCTCCGGCCCCGCCGACCAGGCCACGAAGTGGTACGCCGACTTCGCGAAGCTGGTGACCCGCCTGACCAAGGGCGAGCCCGGCCAGCCGCTGAAGGGCATCGAGGAGACCGGCGACTACGAGGTCGACGAGAAGAAGCGCACCGTCGCCATCCACGAGTCCGGTGTCGCCAAGGTCGAGGACTGGCTCGGCATCGAGAACCTGTACGAGTCGGTGAACACCCCGCTCGTCGGTTACCTCAACAATGCGATCAAGGCCAAGGAGCTCTTCAAGAACGACAAGGACTACGTCGTCATCGACGGCGAAGTCATGATCGTCGACGAGCACACCGGCCGTATCCTCGCCGGCCGCCGTTACAACGAGGGCATGCACCAGGCGATCGAGGCGAAGGAAGGGGTGGACATCAAGGACGAGAACCAGACCCTCGCCACGATCACCCTGCAGAACTTCTTCCGCCTCTACTCGAAGCTGTCCGGCATGACCGGTACGGCCATGACCGAGGCCGCCGAGTTCCACCAGATCTACAAGCTCGGTGTCGTCCCGATCCCGACCAACCGTGACATGGTCCGCAAGGACCAGCCGGACCTGATCTACCGGACCGAGGTCGCGAAGTTCGCCGCCGTCGTCGACGACATCGCGGAGAAGCACGAGAAGGGTCAGCCGATCCTCGTCGGTACCACGTCGGTCGAGAAGTCCGAGTACCTCTCCCAGCAGCTCTCCAAGCGCGGCATCCCGCACGAGGTGCTCAACGCCAAGCAGCACGACCGTGAGGCGACGATCGTCGCCCAGGCCGGCCGCCGGGGCGCGGTCACGGTCGCCACGAACATGGCCGGCCGTGGTACCGACATCAAGCTCGGCGGCAACCCGGACGACCTCGCCGAGGCCGAGCTGCGTCAGCAGGGCCTGGACCCGGAGGAGCACATCGAGGAGTGGGCGCACGCCCTGCCCTCGGCGCTGACCCGGGCCGAGGCCGCGGTGAAGGCGGAGTTCGAGGAGGTCAAGGAGCTCGGCGGGCTGTACGTGCTGGGCACCGAGCGCCACGAGTCGCGCCGTATCGACAACCAGCTGCGCGGCCGCTCCGGCCGACAGGGCGACCCGGGCGAGTCCCGCTTCTACCTGTCGCTGGGCGACGACCTGATGCGCCTGTTCAAGGCGCAGATGGTCGAGCGCGTCATGGCGATGGCGAACGTCCCCGACGACGTGCCGATCGAGAACAAGATGGTGACTCGCGCGATCGCGTCGGCCCAGTCGCAGGTGGAGACCCAGAACTTCGAGACGCGTAAGAACGTCCTGAAGTACGACGAGGTCCTCAACAACCAGCGTGAGGTCATCTACGGCGAGCGCCGCCGCGTCCTGGAGGGCGAGGACCTGCAGGACCAGGTGCGCCACATGATGGACGACACCATCGACGCGTACATCGCGGCCGAGACGGTCGAGGGCTTCGCCGAGGAGTGGGACCTGGAGCGCCTGTGGGGCGCCTTCCGGCAGCTCTACCCGGTGAAGGTCACCATCGAGGAGCTGGAGGAGGCCGCGGGCGACCGCGCGGGCATCACCGCCGAGTTCATCGCGGAGTCCGTCAAGGACGACATCCACGAGCAGTACGAGGCGCGCGAGAAGACGCTCGGCTCCGAGATCATGCGTGAGCTGGAGCGGCGCGTGGTCCTGTCGGTGCTCGACCGCAAGTGGCGTGAGCACCTGTACGAGATGGACTACCTGCAGGAGGGCATCGGCCTGCGGGCCATGGCCCAGAAGGACCCGCTGGTCGAGTACCAGCGCGAGGGCTTCGACATGTTCAACGCCATGCAGGAGGGCATCAAGGAGGAGTCCGTCGGCTACCTGTTCAACCTGGAGGTCCAGGTCGAGCAGCAGGTCGAGGAGCTTCCGGTGCAGGACGCGGCGCCGTCGCTGACGAAGGAGCCGGCGGGTGTGCGTCCGGAGATCCGGGCGAAGGGGCTGGAGGTTCCGCAGCGGCCGGACCGGCTGCACTTCTCCGCCCCGACGGTGGACGGGGAAGGCGGTGTCATCGAGGGCGACTTCGACAGTGACGCCGCCGGTGTCGAGGGTGACGGGATGACGCGGGCGGAGCGCCGCAAGGCGCAGAAGGC
>NZ_JBSGZP010000117.1:0-14306 GCF_053611065.1 Streptomyces sp. NPDC054840 | reverse complement strand
GGGTGAAACCGAGCAGGTAGATCAGTGCCGGGACCGCGAGCACGCTCCCGCCGCCCCCCAGGGCGCCGAGTGCCAGACCGACGACGGCTCCTGCGACCAGGGCGAGGACGAGCGTGCTCACGCTATCGAGCCGCTGCTTCCGCGGCCGTCGACGACCGGGAGCCCCGCCGCGGCCCAGGCGTTCATGCCGCCCCTGACGTCGACAGCCTCGGCTCCGCGTTCGGCCAGGATTCTCGCGGCCTGCTGGGACCGGTGGCCGGAGCGGCAGATCACCACCAGCGGCCGTCCCTGGGCAGCCGGAGGCAGGCCGACGCCGGCCAGCAGGGCGGAGAGCGGGGCGTGCACGGCGCCGGGCGCGTGTCCGGCCGTCCATTCCGCCCGCTCGCGTACGTCGACCAGGACGGCGCCGTTGTCACGGGTGCGCTGGTGGGCATCGGCTGGAGTCACGCGGGCGGGGCCGCGCCGGAAGGGGAACATCATCAGGTCCTTCTTTCGTGGGGAACGCGGAGGGTGAGCCGTCAGCTGTCGGAACGGAGCCCGGTGACCATCGGGAGGCCCGTGCTCCGGGCGGCGTCGAAGGAGTCGTCCACGGCCACGACATCGCGTCCGGCCGCGTCGAGCAGTGAGGCGGCGATCCCCGCGCGCATTCCGCCCGCGCAGTGGACCCACACCACCCCGGCCGGCAGCTCGTGCTGGCGCCGGTGGAGCTGGTGGATCGGGATGTGCACCGAGTCCTTGATCCAGCCGTCCGCGCGTTCGGAGTCCCGCCGTACGTCCAGCACGATCCGGTGCTCGTAGGGGTCCAGGGCGGCGAGGTCGGCGAACGTGGCCCGCGGGAAGCTCCGCGGTTCTTCGTTCGCGGAGATCCACTCGGCAGGCTCTCCGGTCGCGGCGGCGGCCGGGCGGTCGATCCCGACCCGGGCCAGTTCGCGCTGCGCCTTGGCGAGCTGTGCGGGGGATTCCGCGAGGAGTGTGACGGGCTTGCCCCAGGGGATCAGCCACGCGAGGTAGGTCGCGATCTTCCCGTCGGCCTGGAAATTGAACGATCCCGCCACGTGCCCCTGGGCGAAGGCGATGCGGTTGCGCAGGTCGACCACCCACTCTCCGGCGGCCAGGCGGGCGGCGATGTCGGCGGCGTCCGCCACAGGAGGTGCGGTGAGGTCGACCGGAGCCGGACCCGCCGCGTTGGCCGGGCCCATGTGGGCGTAGTAGGCGGGCACGTCGTCGAGCCCCGCCAGCAGGGCGGAGACGAAGGCGTCGACGTCCTGGACGAGGGCGTCGTTGCCGGCCTTTTCCTTGCCGATGGTGGTGGCGTCCCCGTCGGCCTGGGCGGAGGAGCAGAAGCTGCCGAACCCGTGGGTGGGCAGGACCTCCGTCTCGTCCGGAAGCTCGGCAGCCAGCCGGTGGGCGGAGGCGTGCTGGGCGCGGGCCAGCTCCTCGGTCAGCCGCGGCTCGACCAGGTCGGGCCGTCCGACCGTCCCGATCAGCAGGGAACCTCCGGTGAACACGGCGACGGCCGAACCGTGCTCCTCCAGGACGTAGGAGGTGTGGTGCGGGGTGTGGCCGGGGGTGGCCAGCGCTCGCAGCGTGATTCCCACGTCCACCGTGAAGGTGTCGCCGTCACGGACGGGGGTGCGGTCGAAGGACACCCGGGCCGCGGCGGGCACCAGGTAGGCCGCGCCGGTGAGGCGGGCCAGGTCCAGGCCGCCGGTGACGTAGTCGTTGTGGACGTGCGTCTCCACGACGTGGGAGATGCGCACCCCTCGCCGTGCCGCAACGGCGAGTACCCGGTCGACGTCGCGCGGCGGGTCGACCGCCACGGCCGTACGGGCACCGCCCGCCAGGTAGCTGCGGTTGCCGAGCCCTTCCAGTTCAAGGGTGTCGATGAAGAACACGCTGTCGCTCCTTCTCGTGAGAATTACCCCCAGGGGTATACGTCGAGCGTAGCACTGGTACCCCCGGGGGTATTTCTTGTGGCGTCATGGGGGCCGTTCTCGGCCCACTTCGCGTCGGTCCGGGCCAGAGCACAGACTGGTGGGGTGGGCGCCATGGACGTGATCGAGCTCAGCGGACTGACCAAGCGGTACGGGTCGGTGGTCGGGGTGGAGGAACTCACACTCGGTATCGGTCCGGGCGAGGTGTTCGGCTTGCTCGGGCCCAACGGGGCGGGCAAGACCACCACCCTCAGACGCCTGACCGGCTTGCTGCGCCCGACGGCCGGCCATGTGCGGGTGCTGGGGATGGATCCGCTCGCCGATCACCGCCGGGTGGCTCGGGAACTCGGCTATCTCCCCGGTGAGCTGCGGCTGTACCCGGAGCTCACCGGGGCGCAGACCCTCGACCTGCTGTGTTCCCTCCAGGGCCGGCCCTGCACACGGCGGGCCGAGCTGTGCGAGCGGCTGGGACTGACGCCCGCGGTCCTGCGGCGCACCGTCGGCGGGTACTCGCGCGGCATGAAGCAGAAGCTGGGCCTGGTGCAGGCGCTGCAGCACGATCCCCGGCTGGTGGTGCTGGACGAGCCCACCGAGGGGCTGGACCCTCTGGTGCAGGAGACGTTCTTCGAGCTGATGGAGCAGCGGCGGCCGACGGCCGCACCGTGCTGTTGTCCAGCCATGTGCTCCCGGAGGTGCAGCGGGCCTGCGGACGCGTGGCGATCGTCCGGGACGGGCGCCTGGTGACGGTGGAGAGCGTGGCCGCCCTGCGGGAGGCGCGTGCGCGGCGGATCCGCCTGACCTTCGGTGACGGGAAGGGGGCACGCCCTCTGGGGCGCGCGGAGCAGTGGGCGCCCCGATGGGAAGGGGACCGGGTGGAGCTGCTCGTACCGCCGAGCGAGGTGGTGGGAGCACTGCGCGAGCTGCTGGCCAAGGGGGTGGCCGACGTCATCGTGGAGGAGGCGGGTCTGGACGAGGCGTTCCTGGACCTGTACCGCAACGGCAAGGCGGAGGGGGCGGCGCCGTGAAGACGCGGTGGCCCCTGCTGTGGCTGGCCCTGCACCGGCGCCGGCGGATGCTGCTGACCCTGGTGGTGGGGATGGTCGTCTTCGAGGCGCTCATCGTGGTGGTGGCGAACACGATCGCGCCGGGGCAGCTGTTCTCGGCGGGCGGGAAGGGCCCGCCGTCGGCGTACCGGGCGTTCAGCGGGTCGGGCGGGGACGTGTCGATCGCGAGCTATCCGGGGCTGCTCGGGGCCGGACTGGTGCATCCGTTCTGGATCGCCATGCAGCTGACCGCGATCGGCGCCCTGGCCGCGGCGGCGGTGGCGGCCGACGTGGAATCCGGGACGATCGAGCTGATCATGGTGCGCCCCGTGAGCCGCAACCGGCTGCTCGCGGAGCGGACGGCCGCCGTGGTGATCGCTGCCCTCGCCCTCAATGCCGCGGCGACGCTGACCGTGGCGGCGGGCGTCTGGCTGTCGCCGGACATCCACCGGGACGTGCCGCTCAGCGGTGTCTTCGCCGCCGGGCTGATGGGGTGCGGCTTCGCACTGTGCCTGGCCGGACCCGCTTTGGCCGTGTCCGCGTGGGGGAGCCGACGCGCCCAGGTGATCGGTGCGACGATCGCGATCGGGGCGGTCGGCTTCGCGCTGAACTTCATCGCGCTGGCCTGGTCCAAGGCGGCGCCGCTGCGGTTCATCAGTCCCTTCCACTACTACACACCGGGTGACGCACTGGCGCGGGGCCATGTGCTGTGGCCGCAGTTGGGCGTTCTGGTCGGAGTCGGAGTGGCGGGGCTCATCCTGGGCCACGTGTTGCTGACGAGGCGGGACTTGGCCCCGTAGCGCAGTGACAGCGGTCAGGCGGATGCGGGGCCTTCGAGGCGGGAGTGCACACCGACGACGCCTTCGACAGCCCGGACGAGGCGGGTGGCCACGGGGATGAGGTGGGGGTCGCGGGTCGTTCCCCTCAGAGTGACGACGCCGTGCGTCACGTCTACCGTGATGTCACGGCGAGAGAGCGGGAAGAGGCGCTCGACGACCTCGCGGCGGACTTCGGCGGCCAGGTCGTCGTCGGAGCGAAGGAAGACCTTCAGGAGGTCGGCGCGACTGACGACGCCGAGGAGAGTGCCATCGGCATCCACGACCGGGAGACGCTTGATGCGGCGGTCGGCCATCAGTCGGGCGGCCTGGGGGAGTGTGGCGTCGGGGCGGATGGTGACGGCCGGGCTCGTCATCAGCTGCTCGGCACGGACCGATCCGGCCTTCGCGGTGTCGCCGAGGCGGCGCATCTGCTCGATGAGGCTCGGTCCGTGTTCGTGGAACTCCTCCTTGGTGAGGAGATCGGCCTCGGAGACGACGCCGACGACATGGGCTTCGCCTTCGATGACCGGGACCGCGGTGACCTTCCAGCGCTCCATCGCGGTGGCGATCTCCTTGAAGTCGGCGGCGGGCGTGACGGTGACGACGGTCTTCGTCATGACGTCGTTGACGGTGTACGGGGTGGAGGTCATGGCTGGTCCTCGGCGGGCGTAGGCGAGGGGCATGTCGCTGTGGTGGGGTGCGAGCAGGTCGAGGATCCGGGTGCGGGCCGGGTCGAGCCGCCGGGCGATGACTGCGGCAGCTGCGGATGTGCAACGGCCCACGGCCGGGTTCTCGTCGCAGAGCTTCTGTACGGCCTCTGCGTCGAATTCGAGTGCGCGGACGGAGTGCGTGGTGACGGCGCCGGGGTGCCAGGAGTAGGGCGGCGGGGCATGGGGCTGTCTCGGACATGACCCGCCCTCCCGTCGGTAAAGGGATCCGGTTCTCACCATTGCACCGCGTGTAAGGGCTTGCACGGGGGCCGACAGGCCCCGGCAGGGGACCGATCGGCCCATGCGCGGCCGGTCGAGTCCGGTTCAGCCTGGCGGTGACACCCCGAAGGGGGAGATGGAGGAAAGGGACGCCATGGAGGCACTCGTCTTCCAGGGTTCCGGACAGACAGCATGGCAGGACGTACCGGACCCAGGCATCGAGGACACCGCCGACGCGACCTTTCGAGTCGACGACGTCACCATCCGCGGTACTGACCTGCACGTCGTCAAAGGCGACGTACCCGAGGGGACCCCGGGCAGGATCCTCGGCCATGAGGCGGTCGGCACCAGCGTCGAGACCGGCGGCGACGTCCCTACGGTGCGGCCCGGGACCGCGTGCTCGTTTCCTGCATCTCGGCCTGCGGCCGCTGCCGCTTCTGCCTCGAGAGCCACTGCGGCCAGTACCGCGGGAGCGGCGGCCGGGTGCTGGGCCCACCCCCTCACCGGCACAGCCCGTGTCTGAAACACCGGCGCCCCAAGAGCGCGCCCGGCGGCGCCCGCACGACGCCGTCACCGTCCCGGCCACCCGGCCGTGACACGGAGAGGACGTGAAGACGATGAGCAGAACCCAGGACAGGCCGGGCACCGCGGAGGCGCCGGCCGGACGCACGGACCTCGGACGACGGATCGCCATGCGCCGTGAGGAGCTCGGCCTCACCCGGGACCAACTGGGCGAGCGCTGCGGGGCTGACGGCGGGTACATCACCTACCTGGAGGAACACGCGGCAGCGCCGGCGATCGGCTCCCTCCTGCGCCTCGCCGACGCGCTGGAGACGACCGCCGCGGAACTCTCCGGCGCGACGACGGAATATCCACCAGGCAGAGGAACGGCCGTGCGGGACGCCGAGCTGGTCGAGTTGTCCGACGGCGAGTGCCAGCGGCTGCTTTCCACGCACGGCGTCGGCAGGATCGCCGTCTTCACCCCGGACGGTCCGGCGATCTTCCCGGTCAATTACGTAGTGGCGGGCCGGGACATCGCCTTCAGGACCTCGGGTGACGCCGTGCTCGCGCGGGCCGCCGGGACGGAAGTGGCCTTCGAGGTCGACCACATCGACGACGCCACGCGCCTGGGCTGGAGCGTCATGGCCGTGGGTGAGGCAGAAGGCGTCACCGATGCGGAGGAGCTCGGCCGGCTCGATGCCGTCTCGTACTCGATGCCCTGGGCCGGGGGTCCGCGGACCCACTGGATGAAGGTCACTGCGATCCGGACCACAGGGCGCCGGGTGGTACGCCGGTGAGCCCGCTACGAGCCGTCGTCCTGGACACCGACGGGGTGCTCCTCGACTCCGCCGCGCTGCACGCCGCCGCGTGGAAGTCCGCATTCGACGGCTGCCTCGACACCTGGGCGGCCGACACCGGCCCCTCGGCCCAGCCGCCCTTCGACGCGGAGCGGGAGTACCGGGAACTGGTGGACGGGAAACCCCGTCTCGACGGTGCTCTGGCCTTCCTGACCGCCCGCGGCATCGAGCTGCCGGTTGGCGATGCCGCGGATCCGCCAGGGTGCGGTACCGCATGGGCGGTCGCTGCCCGGAAGAAGCGCGCGTTCACGGAAGCGCTCGAGGCCGGAGCCGTCGAGGCGTTCTCGGAAGTCCGGCCCGCACTCGAAGCGCTGCGAGCCCAGGGGATGCGGTGCGCCGCGGTATCGGCATCCAGACATGCCCGCCCTTTGCTGGAGTCCGCCGCGATCGCCCCCCTCGTCGACGTCCTCCTGGACGGCACGGATGCCGAGCGGCTGACCCTCGCGGGCAAGCCGGACCCCGCCCTGTTCCTGGAAGCGGTACGCCGGCTGCACGTGGACCCGGCCGACGCGGCGATGGTCGAAGACGCTCTGGCCGGGGTGGAGGCGGGCCGACGCGGGCACTTCGGCCTGGTGATCGGCCTCGACCGGTCCGGCGGCACGTCTGCCGCGGCGAACCTGCGGGATCGTGGCGCGGATGTCGTCCTCCCGGACCTCACCGTCGTCGTCGACACCGTTGCCGGAGCGCGGCCGTGAACACCGCGTGGACATGGACTTTCGACCGCTACGACCCGAAGACGGAGCGGGTCGTCGAGGCCCTGTGCACGCTGGGAAACGGCCGGTTCGCCACGCGCGGAGCCGCCCCCGAATCACCCGCCGACGCCGTGCACTATCCCGGCACCTACGCGGCGGGCTGCTACAACTGGCTCCCCTCGCAGGTCGCCGGCAAGCAGGTCGGCAACGAGGACATGGTCAACCTTCCCGACTGGACCCGGGTGCGCTACCGATGCCTGCCGGAGGACGGCCCGGCCGGGGAGTGGCTCACTCCCGACGACCCGAGCCTGCGCCACCACCACGCAGTCCTGGACCTGCACGCGGGGACCCTCACCCGCCGCATGCTGTTCCAGGACGGCCACGGCCGGCGGCTCGGCGTCACGCACACCCGGCTCGTTCACATGGCGGACCCCTACCTCGCCGCCCAGCAGAGCACCTTCCGCGCGTCCGGATGGCGGGGAACCATCGAGATCCAGTCCGTGCTCGACGGTGACGTCACCAACGCCGGCGTCGCGCGGTACCGGGCACTCAACGGGCGCCACCTCACCGGGCACCGTGCCGGGGTCGGCGCGGACGGCATCGCCTGGCTCTCCTGCGAGACCACATCGCTCCGCACCCGCATCGGCATCGGGGTACGCACGTCCTCCCGCCCCCTGACCGCCGTGGACCTGAGCTGCACGGAGGCGGCGACCGCGCAGACCTTCCGGTTGCCGATCTCCCGCGGACATCCCGTCGTCGTCCTCAAGGCGGCGGCCCTTTACAGCTCGCTGGACCGACCCGCGGGCGATCCGCTCACGTCTGCGGTCGAACACGTCACGCGTGCCCCGGACTTCGCGACCGCGCTCGCCGACCACAGGGCCGCCTGGGAAGACCTGTGGAGCCGAGGCGAGGTGGAGGTGCCCGGCGAGGTCGGCCGGATCCTGCACCTCCACGCCTTCCACGTCCTGCAGACCCTTTCCCCGCACACGGCGGAGCTCGACGCCGGCGTACCCGCCAGAGGTCTGCACGGAGAGGCGTACCGGGGCCACGTTTTCTGGGACGAGCTGTTCGTCACCCCCTACCTCACCCTGCACCTTCCCGAAGTGGCACGCGCCGTGCTCATGTACCGTCACCGGCGCCTGCCCGCGGCCCGTGCCGCAGCGCGGCGGGCCGGGCGGCCGGGCGCCATGTTTCCCTGGCAGAGCGCCAGTTCGGGGCACGAGGAATCGCAGACATTGCACCTCAATCCGAGCTCCGGCCGCTGGCTGCCGGACCGCTCCCGCCTCCAGCGCCATGTGGGTTCCGCGATCGCCTGGAACGTCTGGCGCTATGCGCAGACCACCGGTGACACCGGTTTCCTGTACGGCCCCGGCGCCGAACTGCTCATGAGCATCGCCCGCTACTGGGGAGCGGTCGCCGACTACGACACCGACCGCGGGCGCTACCGGATCTGCGGGGTCGTGGGTCCGGACGAATACCACGACGCCTACCTCGGGGCCGCAACTCCGGGGATCGACGACAACGCCTACACGAACGTGACCGCCGCATGGGTGCTGGCCCGCGGACTCGAGCTGGCCGCAGAGCTGCCGAGGACGCGCATGCGTCAACTTGAGCAGCAACTGGGCCTCGATACAGAGGTGTTGACTCGCTGGGAAGATGTGTCACGCCGTCTCTACGTCCCCTTGCACGGCAATGTCATCAGCCAGTTCGAGGGCTACGGCGATCTGGCCGAGCTGGATTGGGACGCCTATCGCGCCCGGTACACAGACATCCGCCGCCTCGACCGGATCCTGGAGTCCGAGGACGACACGGTCAACCGTTATCAGGCGTCGAAGCAGGCCGACACCCTCATGCTCGGCTACCTCTTCCGCCCCGACGAGCTGCACGACATCTTCGCCCGGCTCGGCCACAGGCTCGACGATGATCTCTGGCGGGCGACCGTCGCGTACTACTTGCAGCGCACGAGCCACGGTTCGACGCTCAGCAGTCTCGTCCACGGCTGGGTCCTGGCCCGCCACAAGGGCTCCGACGCCTGGCGGTACTGCGAGGAAGCCCTGCTCGGCGACGTGATGGACATCCAGGGCGGCACCACCGGCGAAGGCATCCACCTCGGGGCGATGGCCGGCACCCTCGACCTCATCGAACGGGGCATCGTAGGGCTCGAGGCCGGCCCCGACGGCCTGCGTATCGACCCCGTCCCGCTCCGGGAGGCGCCGCGCTGCTCCTTCACCGTCGACTGCCTGGGTCACCGCGGCATTCGTATCCGGCTCGTCCCGGGGAAACTGGGCATCGCGGTCCCCTCATCCCGAACGGCACCTCCCCTTCCCCTGTGCCTGCCCGGTGGCGTGACAGCGAGCCTGCCCGCGGGTCGGCAGAGGTGGTTCCGTATGGAAGCCGGCTGACCAGTGCATACCGTTCACCCTCTCAGGTTCGGGTCGGCCGGCCCCTCGCCGCTGTCCCACTCGGCACTGCGGCACAGCCACATCAGGCGTGATCGTGGAATCCGGATGCCGATCCAGGCTCCGTTTCCCGAAGAGGTGGCCACGAGGCAGCGCATCCGCATCCGGGGTTCGCCACGACGGCCGACGCGTACGGAGAGCTGGTGGACGGACACGGACCGCTCGCGCGGATCGAGGAACCGATCGGACGCCTGCGCGAAGGCGCCGCGCTCGACGAGGCCGGGGCCGCGATCCGGTCGATGACCCTCGCCGAGCCGCTGCCCCCAGGGCTGCGGGCCGAGATCGTCTCCGCGTACGAGCAGCTGGGGCGCGACGGATGCGCGGACCCGGAGGTCACCGTACGCAGCAGCGCCGCCGCGGACCTGCCGGAGCCGAGCTCCGCCTGCCAGCAGGAGACGGACCTCAACGTGCACGGGACCGCCCGGGTCAGGGTCTCCATCGCCCGGGACAGCTTCGCCCCGGTCAAGCAGTACGTGGCCGCCGAACCGGCCGGGTACGGGGAGGGCCGAACGGCCCCATCCGGGGCCCGATGGCCCCAAGCGGAGCAGCCGTTCCCCTAGCGATAGTGAAAGAAGGCAGCACAGGAAGGCGCTGACAAGGCGCCGGAACGGAGCACACCATGCCAGGCACACACCCGGAGCGCAGGCGTAGCCCGTTCCCCGACGTGAGGGACTGGTTCGGCACCGACTTCCCCCGGTTCCCGCTGTGGCGGCCGTCGTTCGAAACCCACCCGATCGCGATCGAGGTGACCAACAGGGGCGGGCAGTACACGCTGCGTGCCGAACTCCCCGGGATGGACCCCGACAAGGACATCCAGATCACGGTCGAGGGTGACACCCTCACCGTCAGTGCCGAACACACCGAGAGCAAGGAGGAGAAGGACCACTCGGAGTTCCGCTACGGCTCCTTCCGGAGGACCGTGCGCCTGCCCGGGCCGATCCCCTCCGACGGAGTCGAGGCAGCGTACGAGGACGGCGTCCTCACCGTGCGCGTGCCGATGCCGGCCGCGCCCCAGGAGGCCAGGCGCAGCATCCCCGTCAAGCGCACCACAGCAGATGGCAAGGGAGAGGGGTCATGACGTCCAAGCGCGTCCTGGTCGCCTACGGCACCAAGCACGGTGCGACCGCCGGAATCGCGTCCGAGATCGGCCGGACCCTGCGTGAGGACGGCCTCGATGCCGTCGTGGTCCCCGCCGACGACGTGGAGGACGTAGCGGGCTACGACGCCGTCGTGCTCGGAGGAGCCCTGTACGCCGGGCACTGGAGCGGCAAGGCCAAGCGTTGCGCGGAGCGCAACGAGCACCTCCTCAAGCATCGCCCGGTCTACCTGTTCAGCAGCGGCCCCGTCGACAGTTCCGCCGAGCAGCACGACATCGCGCCGGTGGCGGCGGTGGCCCGGGAGATGGAGCGCATCGGCGCACGTGAGCACGTCACCTTCGGCGGCAGCATCACCTCCGGTACGCCCGGGTTCATCGCCCGGGCCATGGTCCGGGCGGGCAAGGGCGGGGACTTCCGCAATCCCGAGCGGATCCGAACGTGGGCCCACCACATCAGCGCCGAACTCGCCGCTCCCGGCTGAGCGGCTGGGCAGGATCAGAGCGCGGAGGTGCACGATGTCCGAGGCCGGCACGTCCGGAGAGGGGCCCACGCGATCGCGTCCGGCGAGAGCCGGGCGGGTGCGTCAGCTGTTCGACGGAGGCCCGAACGAGCTGCGTCGGCCGGTCGACCGGACCCGGCGCCGCTGGAACGTCGTCTTCGCACTGTCCTTCCTGATCGCCTTGCTCTGCGGTGTCGTCGTCACGACGGCCGTCTGGGACTCCGAAAGCCGGACCGCCAGGGAAACGGCCCGCCACCGGCACCAGATCGAGGCGACGACGGTCGGCTCCGCGGAGCGCGTGGTCTCCAACCGCTCCGGCGGCAACGCGCGGGTGGCTGCTCCAGCCGTCTGGGAGTACCCGGCCGCCCACCAGCACTCCGGGACGGTCGCCGTCCCGCTCGGCACTCCGGCGGGCCGGCCGGTCACTCTCTGGGTCGATGACGCGGGCACGGAAGCGCAGGCACCTCCGTCCGAGGCTCAACGCGCCTTCACGGCCGCAGCGGCGGGAGTCGGAGCCCTCGGCTTGCTCGTCCTGGCCTCGGGGGCAGTGGTCCGCCTCCGTCTGCTCCTCGTCGAGACCCGCACCCTGGCCCAGTGGGAGCACGAGTGGGAGGCCGTGGAGCCGCGCTGGTCCGGGAGGCTCCGCCGCGAACAGGGACCCGGCGATGACTGAGGCGGCCACCCGGCCCCCGTCCCCGGCGGGCGGGCCGTCCCGGAGCCCTGACCCTCTGGAACCGCTGCCGCTGCTGAGGCGCGAGCTCGGCACCGGGCCGAGTGGACTCTCCGCACGCGAGGCAGCCCGACGCCTTGCCGTCTACGGCCCCTACGAGGTCCGCCGCAAGGCCCGTACCTCTCTGGGACGCGAACTGGTCCGCCAGCTCGTCCACCCGCTGGCCCTGCTGCTCTGGGCGGCCGCCGCGCTGGCGTTCGTCGCAGGTGTTCCCGTGCTCGGGTGGGCCATCATCGCCGTGGACCTCGTCAGTGCCGCGTTCGCGCTCCTCCAGGAACGGCAGGCCGAACAGGCGGTGGAGACTCTCGCGCGGCCCTGCGCGACATCGGCCTGTTCACCAACCCCCTGCTCCTGGCGGGTATCGCCTTCGAGCTCGCCTTCACGGCAGCCCTCGTTTACGCGCCGCCCCTGCAAGGCCTGTTCGGTACCGCCGCCCTGCCGCTGGACGTCGTCGCCCTCATCGCGACCTCCCCGTTCTCGTCTGGGGCACCGACGAACTGCGGCGCTGGGTCCGGCGCACTCACCGGCACAAGACTCCCTGACACCCTTACCGGAGGCACTCCATGACACACACTGCCGAATGGAAGGTCCGTCTCCACCTCTTCGAGGAAGGCCAGACGACTAAGGCGCGCTTGGAGCTCGACACGGGCACGAACAGGATCACGGGCCACGGCACCGCCCGCTGCGCACCACAGGACACCGACGTCCCGGAGATCGGCGACGAACTCGCGGTGGCTCGCGCCATGGAGGATCTCGCCCTCCAGATGAAGCGAGCGGCCTACGGTGACATGCAGGCCGCCGGCGCTCCGTCCCTCCAGGAGTCCCTGAAGCCGTACACAGGGTGGCTGGACACCGAAGCATGAACACGAAGGACGCTCGAAGGGGATCTTGCGCGCCGCCCTCGGCAGGGACCTTTGGCCCCCACGAAGGTCCTGAGCGGCCCTCTGCCTGACGGCGTCCGCGGTGTCAGCGTGAGAACAGACCCCCACCGGCCCCGGGCGAGGAGACATCATGAACAACACCGTCAGCGGCGCGGAACTCGGCTCCGTCACCGTCGGCGTCGATGGCTCCGAGCCCGCCCGTCAGGCCGCGCTCTGGGCAGCGGGAGAGGCCGAACGCCGCGGGCGTCCGCTGCACATCGTCTACGGCGCCGACACGGACGGCCGGGCCCTCTACGTGTCCGCAGAGACCATCGAGCGCGTCCGCTGCGCAGGCCGTGAACTGCTCGACGAAACCGCCGCCGCGGTCAAGGAACGGCACCCCGGTCTGGTCACCACCACGGAATTCAGTCGTGGCGACCCTGTGGCCGGCCTGTACCGGGCGGCCGGCCATCGCGGCACCATCGTGGTCGGCAACCGGGGGCTGGGCGGATTCAATTCGCTCATGCTCGGATCCGTGGGCCTGAAGGTCGCGGTCGGCGCGAAGACGCCTGTCATCGTCGTCAGGGGAACCGATGATCGCGCCGAGAGCGGGACGGTGCTCGCCGGGGTCCGTGACGAGCACGACCTGGACTGCGTCCGTCACGCGGCGCGCGAGGCCGAGCTCCGGAAGGCCGAGCTGCGGCTGCTCCAGGTGTGGAACGTACTCCAGTCCGTCGGCAGCGTGGTGACCATGATGGACGACGTCACGGAGATCACCGATGAGTACGTCCGGCACCTCACCGCGGTGACGGAGCAGATCCGCCAGGAATTCCCTGACCTCCCCGTGCGGGCGGACGCTGAGAAGAGCATGTCCGTCGCCGGGGTCCTGGTCGAGGCTTCCCGCCACGCCGACCTGCTGGTCACGGGCGGACGGAGGGCGTCCGCGTACCTGGGACCCACCCTTGGGCGGCACACCCACAGCCTCGTGCACCACTCCCACTGCCCCGTGCTGCTCATCCCGCGCCACACGGACAAGCACGGCGAACACGGAGACGAATCGTGATGGCCGCCGGTGAACGCGGCGAGATCGTGGTCGGCATCGACCCGGCCAGGGACTGGCACCTGCCCCTGGCCTGGGCGTCGGACGAGGCCCACCGCCGTGGGCTCGGGCTCCGACTCGTCGTGACCGTGCCTCCGCCGCACCAGAAGCGGCAGGTCAATGGCACTCCTCGCGCCACGGCCCTGCACCAGGCGGGCTCGGAAGCCCTGGCAGCCGGTACCGAGTGGGCGCGGGAACGGCACCCGGAGGCCGACGTGGCCACCGATCTGATCGAAGGATTCCCCGTCCCCGCCATAGGCCGCCTCTCCGACCGGGCCCGCATGCTCGTGCTCGGATCCCGCCACCTGAGCCGGACCGCGGAGTACTTCAGCGCCGGCTCCACGGTGGTCCCGATCACGGCCCAGGCGCACTGTCCGGTCGTCGTGGTCGGCAACCCCGAGCACATCACCCAGCAGCGGCCCTACCTGGTCGTGGGCATCGACGGCAGCGAGTCCTCGAAGGCGGCGCTCGCGCTCGCGTTCGAGGAAGCCGACCTGCGCGGCGCCACGCTGCGCGCCATCGCGGTGTGGCAGCCGCCGGTCTTCCTCCTCCACGACGAGGAGGTCGCACTGCAGGCCCAGCGGCGGATGCTGTCCGAGGCCACGGCCGGCTGGTCGCAGAAATACCCGGACGTGGTGGTTTCCCACGAGAACCCGATCGGGCATCCGGTGGAGGAGCTCGCGGAGGCCGCCGAGCACGCCCTGGCCGTGGTGGTGGGCCGCCGTGGACGTGGAGGCTACTCCGGCATGCGCCTGGGTTCCGTCGCCCACGGATTGCTGCACCGGGCG
>NZ_JBSGZP010000116.1:0-14347 GCF_053611065.1 Streptomyces sp. NPDC054840 | reverse complement strand
CGGTCGGCGGGCATCTCCCTGGCCCGTACGGCCGCCGCCGCGGCCGCGCCCGCCGCGCCCGCCGCGAGACTCCCCGAGCAGGCCTCCGCGGGGATCCTGTCGGTGCGGTCCCCGGCCGCCCAGGGCCCGGCCCCGACCCCGGCCTGGCCCGACGCCCCCGGAGCCGGCGGGTCCGGGCTCACCTCCTCCTGGCCGGAGGCGGTCGCCGCCGCGCCGCCCGCTCCCGCTCCCACTCCCACCCCGGCCCCCGCGCCCGCGCCCGCTCCCACCCCCGCTCCCGCGCCGTCCCGGCCGCGCCCCGCCGCGCCCGAAGCCCCGGCCGCCGACCGGCCCGAGGTGTGGTCGCCGCGCCCCGCCGGCGTGCGCCCGCGGATCGCGACACGGCCCGAGGCGCCCGCCCCGGCGGAGCCCCGGCCCGAGCCCCTGCCCCAGCCGCAGAGCAGCGTGCACGCCCCCGAGGAGGTCCGCCCGGGCGGCTCCGGCTCCCGCCCCGCGGGATCCCGTACGCCCCGGGAGGTGTTCGAGCAGATGGCCGAGCGGGCCGTGCGCCCCGCCGGACTGACGCGCCGGGCCGTGGCCCGCGCCCTGGACTCGCTCGTTCACACCACCGTCGCGCTGGCCGTGGCCGCGCTCCTCCTGCCCGAGGCCACCGCCCACGTCGAGGCCAAGGTGGACGCCGCCCGGGCGAGCGGCCGCACCACCACCGTCTGGCTTCTCGACGGGACCATCGCCGGCCACCTGGGCCTGGTCATCGGCGCCGTCCTCCTCTTCGGGATCCTCTACGAGGTGCTGCCCACGGCCCGTTGGGGCCGCACCCCGGGCAAGAAGCTGCTGGGCGTCCGGGTCCTTGACACCGCCACCCTGCGCCCGCCCACCTTCGGCGCGGCCCTGCGCCGCTGGCTGGTGTACGCCGTCCTGGGCCTCCCGGGCAGCCTCTGGTGCCTCGTGGACCGCCCGCGCCGCCAGGCCTGGCACGACAAGGCGGCCAGGACGTACGTGGCCCGCTGAGCCCGCCCGGAGCACCGGGCCGCCCGCCCGGGCCCGCCCTTCCCCCGAATGGACGCGGTCCCGTTGCGAGGGTGGCGGAGCCGGGTTCGACTCGGGCCATGAGTACCGACCAGCCGCCGGGCCAGCCGCCCGAGGACGACCCGTTCCTCAAGAAGCCCCAGGAACCGACGCCTCCGTCGGGTGGTTCGCCGTACGGCTCGCCGCCCCCCGGCAGCGGTGGTCCGCCGCCCCCGCCCGGCGGCCCGCCCGGCGGCGGGGGATACCCGCCCCCGCCGCCCCCCTACGGAGGCGGCGGGGACCCGTACGGCGGGAGCGGCGGCTACGGCATGCCCGATCCGCTCGCCGGGATGCCCCCGCTGGCCGACTTCGGCAAGCGGCTCCTCGCGCGCATCATCGACGTGGTGATCATCGCCATCCCGCTGGCCCTCATCCAGCTGGCCTTCGGCACGAACCGCTACCGGTACGACACCGACCAGGGCGAGGACATCAGCGAGGTCTTCAGCAGTGCCTACAGCGGCAGCGGCCTGATCATGACGCTGATCTCGATCGTCGCGTACGTCGGCTACGACTGGTGGTTCACCAGGAAGAACGGCCAGACGGTCGGCAAGAAGGCGATGCGCCTGCGCGTCGCGATGCTCAACGACGGCAGTGTGCCGAACTCCAACGCCTCCCTGTCGCGCGCCGCCGTGCTCTGGCTGCCGACCCTGATCTGCTGCGCCTGCCTGTGGCCGATCGCGCTCGTCGTCTCGATCCTGGTCGACAAGCCGTACAAGCAGGGCCTGCACGACAAGGTCGCCAAGACCGTGGTGGTCCAGGCCGCCACCTAGGACGCATCGCGACGCGGGCGGCTTCCCTCCGGGGAGGCCGCCCGCGCCGCGTCCGGCGTCAATCGTCAGTGGTGTACGGGGTGTTCGGCCGGCGCCGTCCGGGGCTCGGGCACCCTGGTGGCCCCTGTCGCGCTCTCCTGGGCCGCGGGGGCACCGGCCGCCCGGGAGGCACCCGTACGCGCCGCATGGCGGCCACGGCGCCGCGGGATGGGTACGGTGAGCGCGACGAGCAGACCCAGGGCGAGCGCGGCGGCGGAGATGACCGCGACGCCGAGCCCGGTGCTCGTCTGCGAGAGCAGCAGCATGGCGATCGTCGACACGACGACCGTGGCGGACCCGTACGCGAGCTGTGCGGCAGTCGGACGCGGCATGGCGATATCCGTCCTCGGTGAGGGGAGGGGGAGTCAGCTCGACCGGTTCGCACGTCAAGTGACCCTACGACGGGAGATGCCCGAGTCGGACCGCCGGTAAGCGTGACCTAACACACGGTGCCGGAGCACAGGGGGCGCACGGGATCATTTTCCGGGCGACGGCAGGGGGAGAAAGGGGGACGGGACGGACTGCCCGCGGGGTCGGGAAGGGGCCCTTCGCCCCGTATGGCTGTGGAACGTCCGGATAGCGGAACTCCCTGACCGCATAGTGCAGTTGTAAGGGTCAAGTCAAGGTCTGTCTTTTCTCGCTTCCCTCCGGTCAAATGTCGTCACTTGAGACGCGCGCCGCGCGGAACCCCCCGCTCCTATGGAGAAGTTCCGACCAACGTTGCGGCCGCGGGAGGGGAACGACATCAAGTGACGAGCAATTCCGCCAGACGGCGTGCGATACGCGCTGCCGCTGTCACCGTGACCATGGCCGCTTGTGCGACAAGCGCCACCTTCTTCACCGTTACCGCGGCTCAGGCCGAGGGCAAGGCTCCGGCCGCCCCCGCGGCCGACCGGCAGGACCCGACGGCGCCTTCCAAGGTCGTCGAGCACGACCTCAAGGGCCCGTTCAGCGACCAGCAGGCCAAGCAGCGTGCGGCCGCCCTGGACCAGGTCCTGACCGGCAAGAAGGGCGTCGAGCAGCGCGGCGCCTCCAAGGTCGTCAAGCTCGACGACAAGAAGTACGTCGAGCTCGGCCGCGAGAAGACCGACAAGATCTTCACGATCCTCGTCGAGTTCGGCGACCAGGTCGACAGCACGACCATGTACGACCCGGACGGCCCGGGCCCCAAGCCCGAGGCCCCCAAGTACGGCGGTACCCCCGGTCCGCTGCACAACACGATCGCCCAGCCGGACCGTGCCAAGGACAACAGCACCGCCTGGCGCAAGGACTTCAGCCGTGAGTACTTCCAGGACCTGTACTTCGCCACGGGTCAGGGCAAGGACTCGCTGAAGACCTACTACGAGAAGACCTCCTCGGGCCGTTACTCGGTCGAGGGCGAGGTCGCCGACTGGGTCAAGGTCCCGTACAACGAAGGCCGTTACGGCTCCAACTACTGCGGCCAGACCAACTGCTCCAACGTGTGGGACACCGTCAAGGACGGCGTCACCGCATGGTCGGAGGCCCAGAAGAAGGCCGGCAAGACCGACGCGCAGATCAAGGCGCAGCTGTCCCAGTACGACCAGTGGGACCGCTACGACTTCGACAACGACGGCAACTTCAACGAGCCCGACGGCTACATCGACCACTTCCAGATCGTCCACGCGGGCGAGGACGAGTCGGCCGGTGGCGGCGTTCAGGGCACGACCGCGCTGTGGGCGCACCGCTGGTACGCCTACGGCACCGCGGCGGGCAAGACCGGCCCGGACAACAACAAGGCCGGCGGTACCCAGATCGGCAGCACCGGCATCTGGGTCGGCGACTACACGATGCAGCCCGAGAACGGCGGCCTCGGTGTCTTCGCGCACGAGTACGGTCACGACCTCGGTCTGCCCGACCTCTACGACACCTCCGGTGGCGGCGACAACAGCGTCGGCTTCTGGTCCCTGATGTCGGCCGGTTCCTGGCTCGGCAAGGGCAAGGACTCCATCGGCGACCTCCCGGGCGACATGACCGCCTGGGACAAGCTCCAGCTGGGCTGGCTGAACTACGACACGGCCAAGGCCGCGACGAAGTCCACCCACAAGCTGGGTGTGTCGGCGTTCAACACCAAGGACAAGCAGGCGCTGGTCGTCGAGCTGCCGAAGAAGCAGGTCAAGACCGAGGTCGTCAAGCCGGCCGAGGGCTCCACCCAGTGGTGGAGCAACATGGGTGACGACCTCAAGAACACCCTGACCCGCTCGGTCGACCTGACCGGCAAGAAGTCCGCCGCCCTGTCCCTCAAGGGCTGGTGGGACATCGAGGCCGACTACGACTACCTCTACACCGAGGTGTCCACGGACGGCGGCGCCACCTGGACCGCGCTGGCCGGCACCGCCGACGGCACGGCCCTCCCGGCCGACGCCTCCGGCAGCCCGTCGCTCACCGGGGTCTCGGGTGCCTGGAAGTCGCTGAACTTCCCGCTCGACGCCTACGCGGGCAAGAAGGTCGACCTCCGCTTCCGCTACCAGACGGACGGCGGCGCGGGCGGCAAGGGCTTCACGGCCGATGCCATCTCGCTGACCGCGGACGGCTCCGCGCTGTTCACCGACGGCGCCGAGAACGGCGACAACGGCTGGACCGGCAAGGGCTTCTCGCGCATCGGCGCGGACTTCTCCAAGGAGTACGCGCAGCGCTACATCGCCGAGAACCGCCGCTACGTCTCGTACGACTCCACCCTCAAGGTGGGCCCGTACAACTTCGGCTTCGGCAACACCAAGCCGGACTGGGTCGAGCACTACCCGTACCAGGACGGTCTGCTCATCTGGCAGTGGGACACCAGCCAGAAGGACAACAACACCAGCGTCCACCCGGGCCAGGGTCTGATCCTCCCGATCGACGCCAACGCCAAGCCCATGAAGTGGGCGGACGGCACGCTGCTCCGCAACAAGATCCAGCCGTACGACGCCACCTTCAGCGCGTACTCGACGGATGCGTTCACCCTGCACAAGAACGGCGAGGAGCTGTTCCTCAAGCCGAAGCCCGCGAACCTCGTCTTCGACGACCACAAGGGCAAGTACTACTACGACGAGAACCCGACCGGATCGGTGAAGGTCACTGACACCAACACCAAGATCAAGATCCTGAAGGAGACCTACGACGGTGAGGTCATGACCATCGAGGTCGGCCCCTCCTCGAAGTAACTCGTTAAAGCCGCAGGTCAAAGCATGATCGGCCGTCGCCCTCTAGCGGGCGGCGGCCGTTCGCGTTTAGATGCCCGGTACGAGTTTCCTATTGACGGGGGAGATGACTGCGATGCCAGGCGGCGGTTTCGTGAGATTGCCGGGCGGCAGTGTGGTGGTTGCGCTCACACTGCCGAGGCCGTCCGGAGACGGTGGAAATGTCCGCGTGCTGGTGCACGCCGCGAACCGGGCCCGCGCCCTGACCAGGCTGCGGAACCTCGGAATGCGGGCGGTGTACCTGCGGGGCAACGCGCACCCGCCGACCCCGGACGAGGTGACGGCCGTCCTGCACCATCCGGACGGCCTGCTGTGGCGCGGCGCACCGGACCGCGCGCAGGAGCTCTGGCACCCCATCCGGGCCCTGCTGGGTACCTGAGGGCCGTCCCGTCGTCCCCGGCCTAGGCGGGCGCCTCGTCGGCCCGGCCGCCGACGAGCTTCACGCCGGCCGTACGGAGCTCGTCCAGGGCCCGTGCGGTCGTGTGCGGGGCCACGGCGGCGGTCAGGTCCAGCAGGACGCGGGCGGCGAAGCCGGCGCGGGAGGCGTCGAGGGCGGTGGCCTTCACGCAGTGATCGGTGGCGATCCCGACCACGTCCACCTCGGTGACGTGCCGGTCCCGCAGCCACCGGCCGAGTGTCGTCCCGTTCTCGTCGGTGCCCTCGAAACCGCTGTACGCGGCTTCGTACGCGCCCTTGTCGAAGACGGCGGCGACGGCTCCCGAGGCCACGGCCGGGGCGAAGTTCGGGTGGAAGCCCACACCCTCGGTCCCGGCCACGCAGTGGACGGGCCAGGAGGTCTCGTAGTCCGGCTCGGCCGGAGGGTGCGCGAAGTGCGACCCGGGGTCGACGTGGTGGTCGCGGGTGGCGACGACGTGCCGGTACGCGGGCGTGGCCTGGCCGATGTACTCGGTGACGGCGGCGGCGACGTCGGCTCCGCCGGTGACCGCGAGGCTGCCGCCCTCGCAGAAGTCGTTCTGTACGTCGACGACGATCAGTGCGCGGTGCATTTCGCGTGCCCTTCGGCTCGATGGTGTGCTGCGGCGGGCCCTGCGGGAGGCTCTTCCCCCACCCCGCCCCTTCCCGAAACTGGGGCTCCGCCCCGCGTTCGGCCCCGCCGGTGTCCGAGGCGCGGGGCCCGGGGCGGAGCGCCCCGGCAGCGGCCCCGCGGGGTCAGACGTACTCCGTGGGAATCACGGCCTCGCCGCGCGAGAGCTGGGTCGCGGACAGGGGCAGGCTCGCGCGGGCGGCGCGGTGGCGGTCCCGCGCGGCCTCCAGCGGCTCGCGGGCCACCACCTCGCCGGCCTTGACCAGCTGGGTCAGGAGCTGCTGGTCGGCCAGGGCGGCGGGGACGGGTCCCACGCCGATCACCTCCGCCTCCGCGACGCCGTCGGCGTCCTGGCGGCGGGCAGCCCACTTGCGGCCGCCGATGGAGGTCTTGCCGCCCGTCGACTTCTTGGCCACCGGGGCCAGGGCCGCCTTCGGGTCCGCCGACGTGGCCCGCGCCACGAGCTTGTAGACCATCGAGCACGTCGGGTGCCCGCTGCCGGTCACCAGCTGGGTGCCCACGCCGTACGCGTCCACCGGGGCCGCCGCCAGCGAGGCGATGGCGTACTCGTCGAGGTCCGAGGTGACCACGATCTTCGTCGAGGTCGCGCCCAGCTCGTCGAGCTGCTGCCGCACCCGGTGAGCCACCAGCAGCAGGTCTCCGGAGTCGATCCGGACCGCGCCCAGCTCGGTGCCCGCCACCTCGACGGCGGTACGGACGGCCTCGGCCACGTCGTAGGTGTCCACCAGCAGGGTGGTGCCCCGCCCCAGGGAGTCCACCTGCGCCGTGAAGGCGTCCCGCTCGCTGTCGTGGACCAGGGTGAAGGCGTGCGCGCTCGTGCCGACCGTCGGGATGCCGTACCGGAATCCGGCCGCCAGGTCCGAGGTCGAGGTGAAGCCGCCCACGTACGCGGCTCGTGACGCGGCGACGGCCGCCAGCTCGTGCGTGCGCCGGGCGCCCATCTCGATCAGCGGGCGTTCGCCCGCCGCCGAGGACATCCGGGAGGCGGCCGCGGCGATCGCCGAGTCGTGGTTCAGGATCGACAGGATCACGGTCTCCAGCAGCACGCACTCGGCGAAGCTGCCCTCCACCCGCAGGACGGGAGAGCCGGGGAAGTAGACCTCCCCCTCCTCGTAGCCCCAGATGTCGCCGGAGAAGCGGTACGAAGCCAGCCAGTCCAGCGTCCGCATGTCGACGACGGCCCGCTCGCGCAGGAATTCCAGCACCGCGCCGTCGAAGCGGAAGTTCTCCACCGCGTCCAGCACCCGGCCGGTTCCGGCGATCACGCCGTAGCGGCGGCCCTCGGGCAGCCGCCGGGTGAACACCTCGAAGACCGAGCGTCGGTCGGCGGTGCCGTTGGCCAGGGCGGCCTGCAGCATCGTGAGCTCGTAATGATCAGTGAAGAGCGCTGTCGACGGCACGTCCACCGGCAGGCCCAGGTCCGCAGGGTTCATGGCTGGGATGCTAGCGCACATTTCGTCAAAGTGACGAGATGTAGGTCGTGATAGTGGGACGAGCCCGTCGCCGGGCGCGGGGGCGGTGGGTTGCGGGGGTCGTCCGGCCCCTGTTTGGGCAGCAGCGGGGTCGAGGTGGCAGCATGGGACGAGTGAGTGTTGCTCCCGTTGAGATCGAACGCACCGAATCCGCCGAAGAGACCTTCGCGGTCCCCGAACCCGACGTCCCCTGGGTGACCCTGGTGCACAACGACCCGGTCAACCTCATGAGCTACGTGGCGTACGTGTTCCAGGCGTACTTCGGCTACTCGAAGGACGTGGCACACAAGTTGATGCTCGACGTCCATCACAAGGGGCGGGCGGTCGTGTCGAGCGGCACCCGCGAGGAAATGGAGCGCGACGTGCAGGCCATGCACGGCTACGGCCTGTGGGCGACCCTCTCGCAGGACCGCAACTGATGGGCGGCACCTTCGAGTCCCTGAAGGGCGGCGGCGCCGCGATCGCCCTCGACGAGATCGAGATCTCGATCCTGCGCTCCCTGGCCGTCCAGCTGCTGGAGCTGATCGGCCCCGGCGAGCCGGAGCCCGCCGAGGACGCCGACCCGCTCGCCGCGCTGTTCGCCGAGGGCCCCTCCGAGCCGCCGTCCGACCCGGCGCTGGCCCGGCTCTTCCCCGACGCCTACGGGGCCCCCGACGGGGCCGGCGACAAGGGCGTGGACCCCGAGGAGCTGGCGGCCCGCTCCGCGGAGTTCCGCCGCTTCACCGAGAACGACCTGCGCACCCGCAAGCGCGAGGACGCCCTGGCGCTCGTACGCAGCCTGGACGGGCTCGCCCGGGCCGGCGACGGGTCGGCGGTGCTGGAGCTGTCCGGCGAGCTGCCGCTGCGCTGGCTCGGCGCGCTCAACGACCTGCGCCTGACCATCGCGGCCCGTCTCGACATCACCGAGGACGACGAGAGCGCGACGCTCTTCCGGCTGCCGGACGAGGACCCGCGCAAGCCGATGGTGATGGCCTACCTCTGGCTCGGCGGCCTCCAGGAAACCTTGATCGAAACCCTCTGAGAATCCTCAAAGGGGAACACTGTTCGCTCAGCGGACGCTCAAATCCG
Organism: Streptomyces sp. NPDC054840; assembly: GCF_053611065.1. NCBI lineage: Bacteria > Bacillati > Actinomycetota > Actinomycetes > Kitasatosporales > Streptomycetaceae > Streptomyces > Streptomyces sp. NPDC054840. The sequence continues at coordinate 5,670 of NZ_JBSGZP010000116.1, read as the reverse complement.
GATAACGATCAGATCACCGCCATGCGGTGATCTGATCTATTTCTGCGCCTTTGGGGTGAATTTTTGATGCCCTGCGCCACATTTCTCCCCCTCGGACAGCCGTAAGCCCGTGATAAATCTTCACGACTGCCGAAGGGACGTCACCCATGTCCCCCGGCTGGCTTGGACCGGCTGACCGCCGGCGTGCAACTCCATCCGTATCCGGGGGGATCGAGGACCCGATCCGCAGCCAACGACGGCGCGGGTCGGCGTGGAGAAAGGCGCACCAGACATGACCTCTGTGCAGGTCGAGCAGCACGACAAGACGCCCGGCGAGGGCGGTTCGGGCGAAGGCGGCGAGGGTTACCACCGCACGCTCGGCGCCCGTCAGATCCAGATGATCGCGATCGGCGGGGCCATCGGCACCGGCCTGTTCCTGGGAGCGGGCAAGGCCATCTCCAAGGCCGGACCCAGCCTGATCCTGGCGTACGCCATCGCGGGCCTGGTCATCTTCTTCATCATGCGGGCCCTGGGCGAGCTGCTCATGTACCGCCCCGTCTCCGGTTCGTTCTCGGACTACGCCCGCGAGTTCCTGGGCCCGTTCTGGGGATACGTCACCGGCTGGACGTACTGGCTCTTCTGGGTGGTCACCGGCATCACCGAGGTCACCGCGGCCGCGCAGTACATGTCGTACTGGACCCACGACAGCTTCCCGCAGTGGGCCTACGCGCTGATCTTCACGGTCATCCTCTACGCCGCCAACCTGATCTCCGTGAAGCTCTTCGGTGAGCTGGAGTTCTGGTTCTCCATGGTCAAGGTCACCGCCATCGTCGGCATGATCCTGATCTGCGCCGGCATCCTCACCATCGGCTTCTCCGACGCGGCCGACACCGCCACCGTCTCCAACCTGTGGAACGACGGCGGCTTCTTCCCCAAGGGCATCGGCGGCACGCTGATGACCCTGCAGATCGTGATGTTCGCCTTCCTCGCGGTCGAGCTGGTCGGCGTCACCGCCGGCGAGTCCAAGGACCCCGAGAAGACCCTGCCCAAGGCCATCAACACCGTGCCGTGGCGCATCGCCGTCTTCTACGTCGGCGCGCTGATCATGATCCTGTCGGTCGTCCCGTGGACGCACTTCCAGCCGGGCGTCTCGCCCTTCGTCGCCGCCTTCGAGCGCATGGGCCTCGGCATCGGCGCCGCGATCGTCAACTTCGTCGTGCTGACCGCCGCGCTCTCCTCCTGCAACTCGGGCATGTACTCGACCGGCCGCATGCTGCGCGACCTCGCGATCAACGGCCAGGGCCCGAAGGTCTTCACCAAGCTCACCCGGAGCGGCACCCCGCTCATCGGCACCACCTTCTCCGCCGCGCTGATGCTGGTGGGCGTCTGGATCAACTACGTCGCCCCGGGCAAGGCCTTCGACTACGTCGTCTCCTTCGCCACCATCTCCGGCATGTGGGCCTGGATCATGATCCTGGTCTGCCAGATCCGCTACCGCGCCAAGGCCGACCGCGGCGAGCTGCCGCAGTCCGCGTTCCGCGCCCCCGGCGCCCCGTACACGAGCTGGTTCGCGCTGCTCTTCATCGGCATGGTCATCGTGATGATGGGCGCCGACAAGGACTCCCGCGTCTCGCTGTACTGCGCCCCTCTGTGGGGTCTGATCCTGGGCGTCTCCTACCTGGTCATGAAGTCCCGCGACCCGCGCGGCGCGGCCTTCACCAAGGCCTCGTAACACCCGGACCGCGTGATCCCCGGCCGCCTGCCGCGGCCGGGAACCACGCCCCGACGACGTTGTCTCCAGGGCGGCGAGTCCATCATGCGGGCCCTTCCGTACCACTCCTCGGTACGGAAGGGCCCGTCTGCTTATCCTGTCGCTCATGCTGACCCTCACCCAGGCCCTGTACGACCGGATCGTCGAGCACGCCCGCCAGGATCACCCCGACGAGGCGTGCGGTGTCGTGGCCGGCCCGGCGGGCACCGACCGCCCCGAGCGGTTCATCCCCATGCTCAACGCGGCCCGCTCGCCCACGTTCTACGAGTTCGACTCGAAGGATCTGCTGAAGCTCTACCGCGATCTGGACGACCGCGACGAGGAGCCGGTGATCGTCTACCACTCGCACACCGCGACCGAGGCCTACCCCTCGCGCACGGACGTCACGTACGCGAACGAGCCCGGCGCGCACTACGTGCTGGTCTCGACGGCGGACAAAGACGGTCTCGGGGAGTTCCAGTTCCGCTCGTACCGGATCGTCGACGGAGTGATCACCGAGGAAAAAGTGCAGGTCGTCGACGCCTACTGACCAGTATGCGAGCGGTGGAGGTCCACGATGCGGGATCACACTCCAAACGGGGGACCGGGAATCGTTAACATGACCGCATGGTTTCCCACGACGTGAGCATCGAGACGCCCGGCAGGCTGCTGCTCGTGGCGCGGCTGCACGTCGACCTGTGCCGCCTCGCCAGCGCCATCTGTCCTGCGCTCTGAGCACCGGAGCCCTTCCGCGCGGAGGGCCGACGAACCGCGCGCCGCACCCTTCCACGCTTCCCACGCACTCCCCGACGACTGGAGACAGCCATGGCCATCGAGGTCCGCATCCCCACCATCCTCCGCACCTACACCGAAGGCGAGAAGGCCGTCTCCGGTGACGGCGCGACCCTCGCCGACCTCTTCGCGGACCTGGAGACCCGTCACAAGGGCATCGAGGAACGCATTGTCGACGGCGGTCAGCTGCGCCGCTTCGTCAACGTCTACCTCAACGACGAGGACGTCCGCTTCCTCGACGGCATCTCCACCGCACTCAAGGACGGCGACAGCGTCACCATCCTCCCTGCCGTGGCCGGCGGATCGAAGTAATGCGCTACGACTCCCCGCTGGCCGCGGTCGGCAACACGCCGCTGGTCCGGCTGCCCCGGCTGTCGCCCTCGGACGACGTCCGCATCTGGGCGAAGCTGGAGGACCGCAACCCGACCGGCTCGATCAAGGACCGCCCCGCGCTCCACATGGTCGAGCAGGCCGAGAAGGCCGGCCGGCTCCGGCCCGGCTGCACCATCCTGGAGCCCACCTCGGGCAACACCGGCATCTCGCTGGCGATGGCGGCCAAGCTCAAGGGCTACCGCATCGTGTGCGTGATGCCGGAGAACACCAGCCAGGAGCGGCGTGACCTGCTGGCCATGTGGGGAGCCGAGATCATCTCGTCGCCGGCCGCCGGCGGCTCGAACACCGCGGTCCGGATGGCCAAGGAACTGGCCGCGGAGCACCCGGACTGGGTGATGCTCTACCAGTACGGCAACCCGGACAACGCGGGCGCGCACTACGCCACCACGGGCCCGGAGATCCTCGCGGACCTCCCCTCCATCACCCACTTCGTGGCGGGCCTGGGCACGACCGGCACCCTCATGGGCGTCGGCCGCTACCTGCGCGAACACGTGGCCGGCATCAAGATCGTCGCGGCCGAGCCGCGCTACGACGACCTGGTCTACGGACTGCGCAACCTGGACGAGGGCTTCGTCCCGGAGCTCTACGACGCCTCCGTGCTCACCACCCGCTTCTCGGTGGGCTCGGCGGACGCGGTGACCCGTACCCGAGAGCTCCTCCAGCAGGAGGGGATCTTCGCGGGCGTCTCGACGGGAGCAGCCCTGCACGCGGCGATCGGCGTCGGCCGCAAGGCAGTGGCCGCGGGCGAATCGGCGGACATCGTCTTCGTCGTGGCCGACGGCGGCTGGAAGTACCTCTCGACGGGCGTCTACACGGCCGCGACCACCGAGGAAGCCATCGAGGTCCTCCAGGGCCAGCTCTGGGCGTAGCCCCTGCGGGGTCGCCCACGGACCACCGGGCGCGGCGCCGTTTCCCGGGCTCTGCCCGGACCCGGTCCTCAAACGCCGGACGGGCTGACAAAACCAGCCTCGCCGGCGTTCGAGGCGCGGGGTCCGGGGCGGAACCCTGGGACACGGAGCCGCACGGTCAGTCCGACAGCCACTCCGCCAGGATCGCCGCGTGGCTGGAGGCCGGATCCTTGACGGCGGTCAGCAGCGTGATCGGACCCGCCGCCGCCAGGCTCCGCAGCCGCGCCAGCTCCGCCGCCGCCCCCGGCTCCGCCAGCTCCGCCTCGTACCGCCGCCGGAACTCCTGCGCCGAACCGCCGTCGTGGAACCACTTCCGCAGCTCCGTCGACGGCGTCACCGCCTTCGGCCACTCGTCCACCCCGGCCACCGCCTTCGCCAGCCCCCGCGGCCAGAGCCGGTCCACGAGGATCCGTACCCCGTCCGCCCCCGGCTCCGGCGGGTCGTACACCCGCCGCAGGCGGATCACCGGTTCCCGCGTCACCGCGCACCTCCCAGACCCTTGATCTCGTCCCACACCGCAGGGTCCAGCATCCCCAGCCGGGTCCGGAACTCCCACAGCGACACCTCCGCCGGCCGGTCCGCCTCCAGGAAGCCCGCCCGGCCCTGCCCCCCGACCGTCCCCGGCGGCAGCGGGATCACCCCGGCCCGCCGGTCGTCGTACTTCCCGGTGATCCACGCGACCCGCGCCCGGTGCCCCCGTACCGACCCCACCGCCAGGACCAGGCACGTACGGCCGTCGGCCAGGCACCACAGCTCGCCCGCCCGCGGCTGCGGCGGCGGACCGGCCCCGTGCGCCGGCGGGGACCGGCGGGGCAGCCCGAAACCGCCCCCGGCGACCAGCACCAGCAGCGCCACGGCCACCACCGCGGCCACCGCCGGCCACCAGGACGTGTCCATGCTTCGACCGTAGCCGGGCCGGAAAGGCCCGGCATGGCAACGCCCGTGCCCACCGTCGCTCCCCCGGGTGACAGCGCAGGTGATTCCCCCCACAACGGCCTGCCGCGGAGGAGCGACCGGACGTTTCGCGCCTTACGCTCGACGCACGCACGGCCCGCATTCCGTCCACGGACCGTCCTCGGAGGTTCACGCTCCATGAAGCTCACCGTCGTCGGCTGTTCGGGGTCGTTCCCGTCCGCGGAATCGGCCTGTTCGAGCTACCTCGTCGAGGCCGACGGCTTCCGGCTGCTCCTGGACATGGGCAACGGCGCCCTCGGAGAGCTGCAGCGCCACATCGGCCTCTACGACCTCGACGCGATCTTCCTGAGCCACCTGCACGCCGACCACTGCATCGACATGTGCGCGTACTTCGTCGCCCGCTACTACCGGCACGAGGGCGGCCGCTGCGGCACCATCCCCGTCTACGGGCCCGAGGGCACCGAGCGCCGGCTGACCACCGCCTACGACGACGTCCCCGACGAGCGCTCGATGAGCGAGGTCTTCGACTTCCGCACGCTGAAGTCCGGGACCTTCGAGATCGGCCCGCTGCAGATCCGCACCGAGCGGGTCTCCCACCCGGTCGAGGCGTACGGCATCCGCATCGAGCACGGCGGCCGCTCGCTCACCTACTCCGGGGACACCGGCACCTGCCCCGAGCTGGGCCTGCTCGCCGACGGCGCCGACCTCTTCCTGTGCGAGTCCTCCTTCACGCACGGCAAGGAGGACATCCCCGGTCTGCACCTGAACGGCCGTGAGGCGGGCGAGTACGCGAACGGCGGTGGCGTGGGCCGGCTCGTCCTCACCCACATCCCGCCGTGGACCGACCCCGCGCAGAACCTCGCCGACGCCCGCGCGGTCTACGACGGCCCGGTCGACCTGGCGTACCCGGGCACGGTCTACGAGGTCTGACCC